>NZ_JAUBQH010000004.1:9441-99705 GCF_036701145.1 Microcoleus sp. Pol17C6 | reverse complement strand
AGATGCACCCTGATTAAATAACTCCCGACCAATTTTGGTTTGGGGTTTTTTTTTGCGGTATCCAGGGTGATGCTGAAGAAAGTTTGAGGTTGTCCGGATTGGGCCTCCAATTCTCAGGAAGCTTAATTGGTAGATGCACCCTGATTAAATAACTCCCGACCAATTTTGGTTTGGGGTTTTTTTTTGCGGTATCCAGGGTGATGCTGAAAAAGTTTGAGGTTATCCGGATTGCGCTCGAATTCTCAGGAAGCTTAATTGGTAGATGCACCCTGATTAATTAACTCCCGACCAATTTTGGTTTGGGGTTTTTTTTTGCGATCGCACCCTAAACCAAGAATTTTAGCAAATTTTCCCAAACTGTCCGGAACAGGTGCACCTCGAACCGGAGACTAAATTAGTAGATGCACCCTGATTAATTAACTCCCGACCAATTTTGGCCGGGTTTTTTTTGCCGATCGCAAGCTGAGCCACAAATTCCCGCAAAGTCTACCAAAGTGTCCTGACAGAGGTGGTGTAAAGCCGGAGACTAAATTAGTAGATGCACCCTGATTAAATAACTCCCGACCAATTTTGGTTTGGGGTTTTTTTTTGCCGATCGCACGCCCTCGCCGCCAATGTTCGCAAATTCTGCCAAAGTGTCCTGAAAGAGGTGTTTTGAGGCGGGAGATTAAATTAGTAGATGCACCCTGATTAATAAACCCCAGCCAATTTTGGCCGGGGTTTTTTTTAGCTCAAAAGCTGCATTAACCAATTAGGCTAAATCGCCTCAAAAGACTGCACCTCAAGAACCGGGCCGATCATAGCAAAAGTCATCACATCCTTGCGGACTTCACCTTTAACACTGACTTTCAAACCAGCTTTTTTCAAGTCAGAAGGAGCATCCTTAAGTTCGTAAGTTTCCCCATCTTCGCCAACCAAAGCCCAAGTACCGGGACCCAATCCTTTGCGTTCAATTACACCTTTGACAGTAATACTCATGCCGATCGCACCTCTGTTTTAATTGCTAAACGCGCCAGTCCGAAACACAGTAAAGCATTGACAATCAAGAATGTTTGTGATACCAAACCTGTGCCCAATCCCCAGACTGTGGGAGACACAAAAGCATTGACCGCTAAACTGCTGGCAAAACCGATCGAAATTGCGATCGCGATCCACTTCCACTGTTGATGTCCCAACAGCAAAGCAATCAAAATCCCAGGAATCAAAACGCTAGCAAAAAAGGGATTCAGCATACTGCTGCCATTAATTGCACCGCCGAGTTCGGGAATAGAACTGCCCATCACCCGCAGCGGCCACTGCGGCAAGTCAAATACAAACAAGTTCCGCAGGAAAAAGAACCCAGAACTACCAGCCATCAAGCCGCCGGAAAAGCCCCAAGTCCACTGGAACGGAAAATAATTCCGCAAAAAGAAAGCCAGCAGGTAAGAACCGAGCACCATTGCAATTTTAGGCAACAGGGCGACTGCACCGCCGTCAATCCAAAAGCGGGGGTTGAGATAGCCGTTATCGCGCAGCCAGCGGAAGAAATCGCGGAAGTTGATTTGTCCGCGCTGAGCTAGCTGAACTGCTGCGGCTGCGTCTAGGTGTCCTGAACCAAAATGGTTTAACGGATCTTCAGTCACAGTTCGGGAGGACTGCAAGAGTACGCTGCGAATTTCGTCTGGTTCTGTGATGCCGGAAGCCTTGACAAGGGCTGCAACGGCGGCAACGTGCGGAGAAGCCATGCTAGTGCCTTGATAGCCTTCAAAGACTTCGGCCCCTGTTTCCGGGTCGATCGTACTTTGCAGGATCTTGCCCATTTCAGAACCGCCGGGGGCTGCAATATCAACCCCTGCGCCGAAATTCGAGTAAGAGGCTTTTTCGTCGTCGGGGCCGAGGGCGGAAACGCCGATGACGTGGGGATAGCGGGCGGGATAGGAAGCGGAACTATCGCCGGAGTTGCCGGCGGCTGCGATGATGACAACGCCTTTAGAGTGGGCGTAGTCGATCGCCTCTTCCATTAACTGACTCTCACCGCCGCCGCCGAGACTCATGTTAATCACGTCGGCGCCGTTGTCAGCAGCAAATTTAATCGCTTCGGCGATGTCGGAAACCGTGCCGCCACCGCTGCCGCCTAACACTTTTAGCGGCATTAAAGCTGCTTCGTAGGCGATGCCCGCAACGCCGTAATTGTTGTTAGTTGATTGGGCGACTGTACCGGCGACGTGAGTACCGTGGCCGTTGTCATCGTAGGCTTCGGCGCGATCGTTTACAAAGTCGTAGCCCGGTACAAATTTGGTTTCTTTTAAGTCAGCGACGGGAGTAATGCCCGTGTCAATTATCGCTACTGTTGTGCCGCTGCCTTTGGTTTCGTTCCAGGCAGATTCTACGTTGATGCTGCGGAGATTCCACTGCTTGGTATACATGGGGTCGTTGGGAATCTCGAAAGCGCTGTAGACAAAGTTCGGTTCAATGTATTCGGTATCTTTAGCCAAATTTGATTTTCTCAGGGCGTTTAGCAAAGTGCGATCGCCCTTAACTACATATACATTGTCGCCCGCTGAGAATTCGCTGTTGAGTTGGGGTGCGACTTGGTACTGTTGGGCGATCGCATTTACTTCTTTCGCAATCTCAGCAGCACCCAAATCTTCGCGGAAATCCAGCACAATCGAGTCGTAAGTGCCTTGAGTAGCAAGTCCTGGGAAATTAGAAATCGCCCAGCCGAGCCCGATTAAAAATAAGCACAGAAGGAAAAACTTTTTCATGGCCGATCGTCCGTTTAGGGAAGGCTTGTTCCCCACAATAACCCAATTTTCACCGCCAGCGCCAGTTTTCCTTGCTGCGACTTGTGGGGCTCTCGCACGCGGGCGTTTGGTAGTTTTCGGCGGTGGCTGTTGCTAGATCAAAAATTGCTCTAATTTCTCGTTTAAATGGCAGAGCAAGTTTTAGGACTTCAATTAATTGTATCATTAGAGAAGATGAGAAACAGAACAAGCCAGTATTTTTAACAAGGGTATTGCATGGAAAGAGGTTTAATGTGGCTGCCACTGCTGGCAATTTTTATAGGGCTGGCTTGGGCTGGATGGAACGAGTATCAAAAGCTGGAAGCGTATCGCGTCTGGGCCGAACAATTCGCTAAAGCCAAGTACGATATTTATGCTGTACTCGGTCAGCAAGAAGACAGTTTAACTTGGGGAAAACCTACTCGCAGCGGGCCTGTGAATTTGCAAACTTTTTCTTTAAAAGACGTGCAGTCGCTGCGGTTGTTAGTCAACTCTCAGGCAGTTGATTTAGAGTCGCCGCCGAATTCGGGAAGTCCAATCGCCCTCGAATTTTTGTTGAAAGATGCTGCTGCGGTGCAGGTGCCTTTTACAGAAATTCCTCTAGCGACTAAATGGGGAAAACACTTGCAGCAAGAATTGCAGCGCTTTAGGTAAAAACACTCTCCGGTGGGGCAGCGTATAAGATGTGAACTTTGCTGCTTTAAGTTACAAAAGTCTGTAAAGCTGGTAGTAGAAATAGAACTTACGCAACAAATCCTTTGAGCTGCTATCTATAGGGGTAAAGTACCCACGGATCACCCGGAGGACATGAGTTCTTGCAGTAAGTAGTAGGAGTAGTGTCCCCGTACCTAGCCCGCTCAGGTTCCGTGCTTACCTTACCGTTAAAGTTATTGACCAGCGCGTCCTAAAACAGCTAAATTGCCAGCCCCCCAATCAGCGGAATGCAAACACAAGAATTTTTACAGCGCTATCAACAGGGAGAGCGCAACTTTGGTCACATTGACCTCAGCGGCGCTAGTTTAAGCGGTGTTAACCTGCGAGAAATAGACCTCACTGGTGCTAACTTGACCGGTGCTAATTTGAGCTGGTCTTTTTTGAGCAATGCCAAGTTGATAGGGGCTTGTTTGCGCCGTGCGGATCTCCGCAGTGCGGGGCTGGCTGGGGCGAATCTGAGCGGGGCAAATTTGAGCGGGGCAAATCTTGCTAAAGCGGATTTGCGCCTTGCTTGTTTGGCAGCAGCAGAACTCAATTGGGCCGCGTTCCCCGAAGCAGATTTGGGCGGTGCTAATCTTCAAGGAGTTAAATCTGACCAGATTAATTTTGCTGGGGCTAAACTCGACGGCGCGAAGTTGATGGCGGCGGAATTGATGGAGGCGAATTTCAACCGCGCCAGTCTTGTTGGTGCTAATTTGACGGGTGCTAATTTGCGGGAAGCGCATTTGGTGGAAGCGAATTTGCGAGCGGCAATTTTAATCGGTGTAAATTTGATTGAATCTGACTTGAATGGCGCTCAAATGCGATCGGCAAATCTGACGGGCGCTGACTTGCACCGAGCAGTGCTGGCGGGCGCGGATTTGACTGAGGCGGTGCTGGATAACGCTGATTTGAGTCGAGCTAATCTGGCGGGTTCTTATTTATTGAAAGCGAGTTTTAAGAAGGCACTTTTGCTGCGAGCTAACCTGCAAGGAGTGTATTTGCTGCGAGCTGATTTGAGCGAAGCTAATTTGCGAAGTGCTGATTTGCGGAAAGCTGATTTGAGTGGCGCTTATTTGATGGATGCGATGTTGGGTGAGGCGGATTTAAGAGAAGCTTGTTTGATTGAGTGCCGTTTGATTCGGACGAATGTGGAGGGGGCGCAGCTTACGGGTTGCTGCATTCAAAATTGGCAAGTTCAAGATGTCGATCTGTCGAGAGTTGACTGCAGCTATGTTTTTACTCAGTTTGATTATACTGCGAAAGTGGCGGCCAATCGCTTTCCGGTCGATCGCGATTTTGAGTCGGGGGAATTGGGGCGGCAGCATCAAGAGGACAGTTCTGTTGTCAAGGTGTCTTTTGAGGAAGCTCCTAATTGGGAGGCGGTGGTTTTTACGCTGCGTCGGGTGGAGTTGGAAAGCCGCGAACTCAAATTGAATGTTCAATTTTTTGAGTCTGCGGGAGAACAAAATTTACTGAGGCTGAGCGCGAACCGTTTGGTGAACGGCAAGATTTTGGGCGATCGCATTTTGGAGCTTTATCCAGATATGTTGGAAAAGGTTTTAGCCAAGGGCGCTGAAATTTTGAGTTTGCTCGACTTGGCTGTTCCTAGTAACAATGCGGAGCCGGCGGAGCCGAGTCACAAAGAAATACTGCTCAGAAGACAGGAAATCTACCAGCGAATGGTGCGCCAAATTTCGTTTATTTTGATGTCTCAGACGCCGGATAAATTCTCCGAAAGCGTACAGCGGCTGTTGGATTATTTGAAGCAGCAAGGTATCCCGACAGAGCAGATTCAAAAGAAAGTCATCAGTCAGGCGATCGTGCAGCGGGCGAAGCAAGACCCGGGTTTTCGGGAACAGTTGCTCGCGTGGGAGAAAACGGCGTCCGATCGCGTTCGTTTTTCAATGATGGGGGAAGCGGTGCGGTATGCAATTACCCTTTTGATCGATTATTAACAGTTAATTGTTAACACTTGAAGCCGCAGAGTGGCTAATACCCGCACTTGCTCTTCTGCGTCGTAAATTGCAAGCATTGTACAGTAAGCCAAGCAAGACCCGGTGTTTCGGGAACAGTTGCTCAGGTGGGAGAAAACGGCTTCGGATTGCGATCTCGTTGTTCGGTAATGGGGGAAGCGGTGGGGTTTGGGATGCCCTTTTCTGGGAATGAATACACACAAAATCTTACCCCCATTAAAAATCCTCCAACCGTATATCTATTTAACTGTCCGGTTGATTAGGATATAGTTCAGTTTCCTCCTTCAAAAGGTTACACAACTCATTCAAATCTTTCTTACTGTGTTCAATCAGTTTTTCACCTCGCTCCTCAAGGTGTTCAATATTACTGGGACTTGCGTTGTCCATTTGGTCTTGACCATTATCGCTACTCAATTGAAGTTGAAAACGATAGTAGTTTCGGTTATTTTCTTTGTCTCCTTTACTCGCCATTAGCTGCTGAAGCTGAAACGCAACAGATTCGCTGTTACCATCTAAAACAACGTTAAGTAAGGGAAGTGCCCATTTGATTTGTCCCCAATTTTTTGCATCTTTATACTTATACCTCCTGGTTACAGATCCAGTACCCAAAGAAACAACCAGGGTATCCTTACGGTGTAGCTCTTCACGAGTCTTGTTCTTGTAAGAAATCATCGCCTCCATCATTGCAAGTGAGGAAGGATTATTTGCAAAAACTCCACCGTCTACCAAAGCGTAATATCCCTCATCGGTAGTATGTCCCGTTTCGAGTTTGTAGGGTGGAAAGAATGTCGGTGCAGCAGAAGTTGCCATTGCTGCCTCCCACATTTTGAATCCGCTACATACTTTGCGGCTATGAATACTGTCGCATTCCTCTGCGTCCGGATTGCTTGTAAAAAAAACTGGTGCTCTCAGTTCGATATCATAGCTCGGGA
This sequence comes from Microcoleus sp. Pol17C6, assembly GCF_036701145.1. Lineage (NCBI taxonomy): Bacteria > Bacillati > Cyanobacteriota > Cyanophyceae > Oscillatoriales > Microcoleaceae > Microcoleus > Microcoleus sp. Pol17C6. The sequence continues at coordinate 93,342 of NZ_JAUBQH010000004.1, read as the reverse complement.
TGAAAATTTCTCGTAAGGCATCTTCAACATTAGCTTCACCTAGAAGATCCTTTAAAACTTCTTGCTTACCTTTTGGGTTGTGCTTGGGTTGTAGCAACTCGTCAAAAGACATTGGAATATTCTGATTAAAAACCTTTTGTCCATACTTGCGATAGAAATTTACAAGTTCGGCAGCGGTATACTCTGGCTCACGATTGATGCTAGAGTCTGAGTTCTTTCTAGTTAAACCCAGCGCTAAAATTCCTCCGGTTGAAGTGCCTGCAATAAAATCAAACATTGTTGCTATGCGTTTTCCTGTGCGCTCTTCAATGTAGTTGAGAACGATCGCAGGAATAATACCCCGAATACCACCACCATCAATTGAGAGAATTCTTCTCTTGAATTTAGTACCCATTACACGTACTCCTTTAGATATTGCTTAAATGGTCAACAAAAATGAAACTAAGAACTGGTTGCTCCGGCGCAAACTATCTTTTAGACCAAAGCAAATTCATCTACCATCAAAAGCGGTGATCATCCGGATAACCGCAGCAGATATCAAAAAAGGCGATTGTTTCTGTTTACCAGTCTTGGCTGCACAGCCGGCGACTCGCTAAGGCACGGATTTGCTCGTCGGCGTCGGAAACTGCAAGCGATCGCAACAGCGGCACAACTCCCGGATTTTCGGGATAATGTTCGATAATCGCTTCGAGCGCTGTAAATCTGGGATTGTAAGGAAAAGAACCGTTTTGATTGTCAGGATCGCTCAAAGCTCGATCGCGCAAAAACTCAAACATTCCCGGTTCGTCTTTCCATCCCCGCATTAACTCTACCAGGGCGATCGCCCGCACCTGCGAATCTTCATCCTTTTGAGCTCTAATTTTCAGCCACTCAAAAATCTGCGACTGATTTGTTCGCCCCCGGGCTAACTTTTGCAAAGCGATTTGCCTGACAGCCGGACTCTCATCACCCTCTGCTTTAGCCTCCAGCAGCATCCAAGTTTCCTGATTGTCCGGCCAGTTGTAAGCGAGTTCAAGCACCGCCGCTTGCCGCACCAGCGCTTCCCCAGAATCGAGCTCTATTTTCAGCCAAGGCAAGGTTTCCGGGTCGTCGGGCCAGCGCCGCACGATCGATCGCATCAGCACGCTCAGCAAGTGAGCATCGTGCTCCAACTCGACCCGGCTTTTGAGGAAAGGCAGCGTCTCGCCCCGGTGAGACCAGCGTTTTGCGATCTCTTCCACGGCAGTTTCTCGGACGTTGAGGTGTCTGTCTGACGCGGCGAGATTTTGCAACCAGCCAAAGACTTCGAGACTGGCTGACGCCAGTGCGGCGACAGCTTCCACTACTACTTGCCGCACAGTCCAGTAATCCTCGGAATCAGCTATTTTTTGCAGCAGGGGCAGGGTTTCTGGGTGGTCGGGCCAACCTGCGGCTATCTGTTGTAGCGCTATTTCGCGCAGGTCGGCGTCGCGATCGCCCAATGCTATATTTTTCAAAAAAGTCAGAGTTTCGGGGTTCCCGGGCCAGCCAGAGGCAATTGCTTGCACTGCGGAGCGCCGGACACTCGAACTCGCGTCGGACTCGGCTTTAGTTTTCAGCAGTGGGTAAATGTCTGGTTCGTCGGGCCAATGCGAGGCCAATTCTTCTAAGGCTGCTGTCCGCACTTCTTTGCTGCTGTCGGATTCGGCTAGGCTTTTGAGCAGCAGGCAAACGTCGGTGGCGGCGGGCCAGCCCGCTGCCAACTCCCGCACCGCTACTGTTCGCAGGATAGAACTTCCTGTCTGGGCAAGGTTTTTGAGCAAAGATGCCGTGCCTAAAACGCTGTGCCAACCTCTGGCTATTTCTTGCCACGCTGCGACTCGCACTCCCAAATTTTCGTCTGATTCAGCCGCGGTTCTCAGCAGCAGCAAGGTATCTGTGCGATCGGGCCAATTAGAGGCCAATTGTTCGAGTGCTGCGGTGCGAACTGCGGGACTTTGATCAAACTGAGCCAAGGCAGTCAGCAGCGGCAAGGTATCGCTCGTGTCTGGCCAACCACAAGCCATTTCTCGCACACAGGTCGATCGCACTGCCCAGCTTCCATCGGATTTGGCGAGGTTTTTGAGCATCAGGTAAATTTCAGGCTGCTCTGGCCAACCACGGGCTATTGCTTCGACTGCTGTGGCTCGGACTTCGCCACAGTCGGTGGAGTGAGCGAGTATTTTCAGCCAGGGCAGGGTTTGCGGGTCGTTTTTCCAAGTTTGGGCGATCGCCGCGATCGATCGATTGCGAATTTGATAAGTTTCCTGCAATTCTTGAGCGCTTTGATAAAGAATCAGGAAACCCGTACCGTATTGCGATAACTTTTTTAAAGCATTTAACAGTTTTTTGGCGGTTTTTTTATTAACATCATTTTTAACTTTTAACAGGCATTGCGCTGCTAAAAACAAATTAATAAATTTTTCTTGTTGACCGTTTTGATCTGTGAGATATTCTATAATTTGGCTCGCTGTTTCTTTGTCGAGCTTAACTGCAATTTCTCTGAGGACTTCGTGCAAAGATTCGTCCCGCCAGTGCTGGCCGAAAACTTGTATGTTGAGTTCGCCCCCAGTCAGTTGACCGATTTTGAGTTGGGCATGGATTAACTCTGCTACAGTCTGGGGATTATTTTCGGAAACAAGTTTTTTTAACAACATACCGATACCCTGCCCCTGAAGTTTGTTTGCATTGAAAATCCTCGCATCAGCTCCGATATTAGTTGAGATTTTTTGAGCGATGCTGGAGTATGGAACCAATCGACTCTATTTTATACGAAAAATACTGAGTCGGGAGGGCCCCAAGGCAAAATCCGCCAGCACCCACAGGAATGTTAGGTGGTGGCGGATGGCGATCGAACAATTAAGCCCCTGAATCTAACTAACAGCTACTTGGACGCGATCGGCTACAACCCGAACCGCAAAAGTAGGAATCTTTACCGTTTCATCATCCAGACATTGCCCGGTAGTGAGACTAAAGTTTTGCTTGTAAATGGGAGAAGCAACTTTGAGAGTGCCGTTGCGATCGCCCACAAGTCCCCGCGACAACACAAAAGCTTTGCTAAACGGATCGTAATTGCTAAGCGCATAAACTTCATCCCCGTTTCCCACTCGGAAAATCGCCACTTGTTGGCCTTTAACTAAAGCGCAAACTCCCGTATTCGGGGCTATCACATCTAGAGAACACACATCTACCCAAGTTGTTACTGTATCGGAAACTTGTAATGATTGAACCATCTTCTTTTCCTGTTAATTTACTTCAATCTAGTGTTCTTGTTCCCCCCTGAATAAGGGGGGCTAGGAGGGATCTCTGGGTTTCCTAGGCTCTGCTTGGAAACCCGATTGTATGGGTTATTCGGCAACTCCAGCCAGAGCCTTTTCATGTTCGTTAGCCGGCCGTGTTTGTCCCCGTTCCGCAACACGAACAATACTCGGATCGGGCAAGTCAGAATTCACAAAATGCTGGAATCGCTGCACTTTTTGCGGGTTTTCAATCGTTGTTTTCCACTCACATTGATAAGTATTTACCAAATGTTCCATCTGCGCTTCTAATTCAGCACAAATACCGAGAGAATCTTCAACAATTACCTGTTTTAAGTATTCAATCCCGCCCTCAAGTTTGTTCAACCAAGTAGCAGTGCGTTCCAATCTATCTGCCGTGCGGATGTAGAAAACCAAGAATCGATCTATATACTTAATCAAAGTTTCCTTATCGATATCCGTCGCCAGCAAAACCGCGTGTTGTGGCTTAATACCACCATTGCCGCACACGTACAAATTCCAACCATTCTCTGTTGCAATTATCCCAAAATCCTTGCTTTGAGCTTCCGCGCATTCGCGAGTGCAGCCAGAGACAGCAGATTTGAGCTTGTGGGGCGATCGCAAACCACGATACCGCAATTCAACCTCGATCGCCAAACTCGTTGAATCCTGCACCCCAAAGCGGCACCAAGTGCTACCAACACAAGATTTTACAGTACGCAGAGCCTTACCGTAAGCGTGTCCCGACTCAAATCCCGCATCAATCAACCGACGCCAAATATGCGGCAATTGATCCACGCGAGCTCCAAACAAATCAATCCGTTGTCCGCCAGTAATCTTAGTATAAAGCCCAAAATCCCTGGCAACTTCACCCAAAACAATCAACTTATCCGGCGTGATTTCTCCCCCCGGTATTCGCGGCACCACCGAATAAGTACCGTCGCGCTGAATGTTCGCCAAAAAGTAATCGTTGGTATCTTGCAAACCGACGTGAGACTTCTCTAAAATATGGTCATTCCAAGTAGAAGCCAGCATCGAACCAACAGCAGGCTTGCAAATTTCGCAACCCTTACCTTTGCCGTGTCTTTCAATCAACTCCTCAAAGGTTTTAATCTCTTGAGAACGCACTAAATGGTACAATTCTTGACGAGAATATTCAAAATGTTCGCAGAGATTATTTTTGACTGCAAACCCAGCTTTTTTCATCTCAGACTTGAAGATATCCGTCACCAAAGGCACGCAGCCGCCGCAGCCCGTCCCAGCTTGAGTGCATTTCTTGACGCTGGCAACATCGGTTAAATTGCGATCGCGAATCGCTTCACAAATCTGCCCTTTTGTTACATTATTGCAAGAACAAATTTGAGCCGAATCAGGCAAACTGTCTACTCCAAAACCCGCTGGGACTCCCCCTTCTCGCGGTGGCATTAACAAATCTTCGGGATGCGGCGGCAGAGCAATTTCATTTTGCATGAATTGCAGCAAAGTGCCGTAAGCCGAAGCCTCTCCCACGAGAATTCCGCCTAAAATCCGGCTGCCGTCTTGATTTAAAACTAATTTTTTGTAAATGCCTTGGAAGGTGTCAGTGACAACAATTTCTTTAGCATCGGCCGACTTGGGAAAAGGATCTCCAAAACTAGCGACATCCACCCCCAATAATTTGAGTTTAGTGGACATATCCGCACCTGTAAAAGTGCTTGGGGAACGGGCATCTTGCCCGTCATCCCCTACAATGCTCAAAATATCTGCTGCTACGCTTGCCATTGTATACCCAGGCGCAACTAAGCCGTAGATGCGATTTTGATACAGGGCGCATTCTCCGATCGCATAAATGTCAGGATCTGAGGTTTGGCAGCTATCATTAATCACAATGCCACCGCGTTCTCCTACTTCTATACCGCAACTTCTGGCAATTTCGTCGCGGGGGCGAATGCCAGCAGAAAAGACAATCATATCTGTTGCCAATTCCGAACCGTCAGCAAACAGCATTTTAGTAACTTTGCCATCTTCGCTAACAATTTCTGTTGTAGATTTGCTGGTATGAACCGAAACCCCCAACTCTTCTATTTTGCTGCGGAGAATTGCACCGCCTATCTCGTCAACTTGCACGGGCATCAGCCGCGATGCAAACTCAACTACGTGAGTTTTTAAGCCCATATTTTGGAGCGCGTTTGCACATTCTAAACCTAACAAACCGCCGCCAATTACTACACCAGTTTTGCAATTTTTAGCGTAATCTGACATCGCTTCCAGGTCGTCAATTGTCCGGTAAACAAAAGTTCCTGTAGCGTCTTTGCCTTTAATTGATGGCACAAATGGATAGGAACCGGTCGCGAGAACAATTTTGTCGTAGGGAACTTCTAAACCGTTGGCTGAAGAAACTGTTTTTTGTTCGCGATTGATAGCTATTGCTTTGTCGCCGATGTAAATTTGGATGCCGTTTTCTTGATAAAATCCCGGTGCAACTAAAGATAAATCTCCCGCTGTTTTGCCAGAGAAAAATCCGCTGAGGTTTACGCGATCGTAAGCAACGCGCGGTTCTTCACAAAAAGTAATTAAATTCCAGTGTTTGGCAGCATCCGAGCTGACCATTAACTCTAGGAACTTGTGACCTACCATGCCATTGCCGATTACAATGAGGTTTTTTTTGGCTGTCATTAGAATCTCTTTTATCCCGTTTATCAGTCGTTGGGTTTATTAATATAAGACTTTATTGTAAAGTTTTGTACTTATAGATACAAAAAATCGACATTTATGCAATTGTCGAATACTCCCGATTGCATTTTTGCATGATGTGTGCGATCGAGGTAAATACGGTGCTTCACCTAAGTCTTTTTGACAAAAGGATTAGTATTATACTAGGAAGGACTCTAGACTTTTATAATTTTTAATTATTATTTAACTAACAAGCGGCAAGTCCCGCGCCCAAAACCGTACGAGTGAAGTGAGGGGATGAAAACGCACAAATTAAGTGGGTTGAATGCCCACTTGATTTATAACTATTCTCGCATATGAGGAATACTGTAGCATCAGCGCTGGGTAGTTCACGCTCCCATGCCCGAATACTGCTTCAATCCCTGCAGCCAAAGCCAGCGATTCCACACAAAAAACACCGCACTCCAACCCAACATTACCAACAAACCGCGGCCTACATCTACCGGTAATCCTATCAAGATTGAAGCGGGAAAATGAATCAAATAAGGAAAAGGCGTCCACAAAACTACTTCGCGCACGGGTGCAGGAAACACTTCTAGCGGCGCGATAAGTCCCGATAAAAACAGGTAAATTAGAAACCAGAATTGCTCGATCGCACTTGCCCTTTCCAGCCAAAAAGCAAACAGCGCAAAGGTATACTGTATTAGAAACCGCAGACAAAAAGCCAATATAATAACCAGCGAAAAAAGCAAAAACCTGCCCAAACTCGGCAGCCAAAAAGACTGCGGGTAAAGTGCAAAAAACAGCAGCACTAATCCCAATACAAACGGCAGCCTCGCAAACCTTTCGGAAATGTGAGATACGAAGTGGTGCCATACGGGATCGAGAGGCTGTAACAATCTATTAGATAGCCTGCCTTGCACTACTTCCTTTTCAAACTCCCAAATCACCCAAACTACATTTGTTTGCCTGACAATGAAAGCCGCTAAAAAATAACGGGCAAAGTCGATCGAATTCAGCCCAAATTGACCCGTTTCAGCCGCCTGCATCCAGACACCCATCAAGATAAAGGGCAAAGCTCCCGACAGCGCCCACAAAAACAATTCCGCCCGGTATTCGAGCATATAAGCATAGTAGGTAACTAGCAAAGTTTTAGCAATTCTAACAATTCTCTTCATATCAATTTTAGAGTTAATTTTGAGGTGTTAGCAACGGGCTAAAAGCCGTTCCACAAAAACACTGAATCTCTACTAAAACAGGCATCTGGCCTGTTTTTTGGGGTTAGCAACGGTCTAGAACCCCGTTCCACAAAAACACTAAATCTCTAGTAGAACAGGTATCTTCCCTGTTCTACTTTATCAGTCTAGTAGAACAGGTATCTTGCCTGTTATAGAGAATGATCTTATCCAAAAAACATTACACTTTTCCCGTGCGGAAAACGCGACCGATTACCTCTTCAATTGGCGGGTCGGTAACAGTTAAATCTATTACGTCCAAGTCCGCCAAAATCTTCGCCACGCTTACCGTCAGCTCTTCCCTTTTCACCAAAAACCGCACCGATTCTCCCTCAATAGATTCTACCTCGCCGTAAGCAAAAGCACTATCTTTTGCCAGCGGCTTAGCTAATTTTACCTGAACTTCCCGATAAGGTGCAAACCTGTCGAGCAATCCGTCTAAACTGCCATCATAAACTAATTGCCCTTCATGGATTAACAAAACGCGCTTGCACAAAGCAGTAATGTCAGCCATGTAATGGCTCGTCAACAGCACCGTTGCTTGATAGCGCTCGTTATATTCTCGCAGAAATTGCCTGACGCTAAACTGTGCGTTTATATCCAAACCTAAAGTCGGTTCATCTAAAAATAATACCTCCGGCTGGTGCAGCAGGGCCGCCATCAATTCAGCTTTCATCCGTTCGCCTAAAGAAAGCTTTCGTACCGGCTGATTCAACTTGCCTTCTAGTGACAGCATCTCTGTTAATTCTCCGACTCGCCGTCGATAATCTGTATCGGGAATGCCGTAGACTGCGGCATTGATTCGTAGAGAGTCAAGTACGGGTAAATCCCAAATTAACTGCTGTTTTTGCCCCATCACTAAGGTAATTTTTTGCAGAAAATCGGCTTCGCGACGGAAAGGAGTACGATCGCACACTCTCACTGTACCCGCAGACGGATAAATCAAACCCGTCAGCATTTTCAGCGTAGTAGTTTTGCCCGCACCGTTAGCACCTAGAAACCCCACGACTTCCCCCGGTTCAATACTGAAAGAAACGCCCTCAACTGCTTTGATATTGCGGTAAGTGCGACTAAAAAAGTGTCGCACTGTTCCTTTAAGCCCGGGTTCTTTAATCGCTACCGGATAAACTTTGCTCAAGTCTTCAACTAAGATAATTGGCATCGGCTCAAATTTTAACTTTTATTTTAATCTAGGGTATTTCCATCAGGCTTGTGCCAAGATGGAGCGATCGAGCTGTCTAGTAGGGTGCGCCAGCGATTGCTCGATCGCGAGTCAGGAAGTAACTGTGTTCTGGCGCACCCTAATAAGCTGTAGAATATTGCACAATATCCATGCTCACATCGCACAAAGTTTACAATTATGGTACTCACCCCAGATAATTCAGACATCCCTCGTTTGGTAGGAGACAATTCTCCTGAAAATATTACACTTGCACCAGGACAACTTGCTAGTTTTCCTGGGGGAGTTTGGATGGTGGGCGGCAATGATACTGTCAGGGGCTCGTCAGATGCAGAACGGATTTTCGGTAACGATGGTAAAGACAGTCTGTTAGGTGGTGTCGGCAGTGATTCTATTTACGGTGGCAAAGATGATGACGATGTTTTGGGAGAAATTGGCGAGGATTTCTTGACAGGAGATAGAAATAGCGATTTCCTTGATGGGGGTGCGGGAAATGATTTGCTGCGTGGAGGACAAGGTGTTGATTTGTTAGTGGGCGGTGACGGTAATGATACTTTAATTGGCGATAGAGAGGTGGATATTTACCAAGGTGGTGCAGGTAGCGATGTATTTGTTTTGAGAGTCGATCAAGCGGGAAGCAGAGTAGTTGGAATTGAAGTTGCTGACGCGGTAATTGTGGATTTTGATAAGTCTAGCGATTCGATTGGAATTAGTGTGGAATTTACCAGCAGCAATATCTCCTTGGAAGAGGTAAGTTATAGCTTGAACGATCCGAGACTGCTGCTGATCGATCCTGCAAGTATAGCCGGTGGAACTAGCTTATTAGCCAAGGGTGGCATCTCGCGGCAAAGTCTTGATCCCGATGGCAACGGTCGTGTGGAAGCTACTAATATTAGATTCGGTTTTACTAATGCTTTGTTGGGTACTGTTTTGAATGTGACCCCTGCCGATTTAAACGGTCGTTTTATTAATGCTAATTCTTTGCTTTAATTCGTTGCTTATATATCTCTAGTAGGGTGCGCTAGGCGCACCTTACCCATTACCCATTATCTAACTCACCGTCAAAACGGCGCGATAGCGCACTTGATTTTCGCGGACTTTCTGAATTGCTTCATTCGCTTGTGCCATTGCAAAAACTTCGACAATCGGCTCAATCTCAAACTTCTCTGCAATTGCCAGCATTTCATTAATCATAGCGCGACCGCCGATGAGAGAACTCACAATTCGGCGTTGCTTCACCAGCAGCGAAAATAACGGAATGCTCAAAGGTGCGTCGGGAACTCCCACAAAAGCAAGCGCACCGTTAGAATCGAGAAAATCAATGTACGGAACCCAATCTAAAGCAGCAGGAACAGTGCTCAACAAAATATCTAATTTGCTGCTGGGATCTTGAGGAATTTCGCCTTTTCCTACTACAATAGCTTCGTCCGCCCCCATTTTCTGTGCAAATTCTGCCTTATCTTGGGAAGTAGTAAAAACTGTAACGCGGTTGCCTAATTTTTTCGCAAATTGCACCGCCATGTGTCCCAATCCGCCGATGCCGAGAATGCCAATTTCTTGCCCGGAACTCATCCCCGCATTCCGCAAACCGGCGTAAACCGTAATTCCGCCGCACAACAGCGGCCCCGCTATTTTGGAATCGATGCCTTTGGGAATAGGAAAAGCAAACCGGGAATCTACCATCAAATAATCGGCAAAACCGCCCGGGCCTGTAACAATTAATCCCTGGTTTTCATCGCAGAGATTTTCGTTACCGCGCAAGCAGTCGCGGCACTGCAAACAAGACGACCTTTGCCAGCCGACACCAACGCGATCGCCCACTTTTAAATGAGTCACTTGCGGCCCTATTTCTGCCACTTCTCCGATAACTTCGTGGCCTGGAACCAGAGGATATTTTGATTGACCCCAGTCATTGTCAATCATGTGCAAGTCAGAGTGACAAATGCCACAGGCTAAAACTTTGATAATACATTCATGTACTTTTGGAGGGGCGACATCGAATTTGTATTCTTCAAGCAATCCGCCTGTTTTTGTAACTGCAAGTGCTTTGATTTGCATGGTGTATGTCCTGGTTTGTTTGCCATTATTATAGTGTTCGGGCGGCTTTCACAGTCTCTTTCTTTAGTTGTATATATTCAGGTGAACAGACCCGATGACTGATGCGCGTTACTAATAATTTGTCGGGTACTTATGGCGCATCTTACCAATTACCAATTACCAATTACCCATTAGCAATTACCAATAAGTCTCACAACTTTCCCTTTTCCATTGCCCACTGCATCAAACCGGGGAACAAACGATAAGCTTCCGATGCCAAAAAAGCAGGGCCGACGGTAACTTCTGCACGCTGATTTTTCACAGCATCCCAGATAGCTTTAGCAATATCTTCTGGCTGAGTTGCCCACTCAGATTTCAGCATTTTTCTCATTTGCTGACGGCGTAATTCGACTGCCGGTTCGTCTCGATCGCGAAATTGAGCTCTTTCTAAAAAATCACTGTTAATCAAACCCGGATGCACGGCGCAAACGTGAATACCTTGAGGCGCTAATTCCAATCGCAAAGTTTCTGTTAAACCGCTTACTGCATATTTGCTGGCACAATAAGCAGTCATTTGAGGCAAAGGCATTTTGCCACCAATGGAACCAACATTGACTATTGTCCCTGTTTTTCGTTGCAAAAAATGTGGCAAGATTTCTTGAATTGTGTTAACGCATCCCCAAAAATTGGTATTCATTAATTGCTGCCAGTCTTCGGAGGTAGTGTGCTCGATCGCCCCCGTGAGACAAATGCCAGCATTGTTAACTAAAACATCGATGTTGCCGCAGGTATCTAGGGCTTTTTGGACGATCGCGCGCACTTGTTGACTGTCGCCAACATCCCCCGGGATAGCGACAGCCGAAGTGCCTTCTCGCTGCACTTGAGCCGCTGCTGCTGCCAATCTCTCTGGCTGGCGAGCTACCATAACTACATCGTAACCTTTACTTGCAAATAAAATTGCCGTTGCTTTGCCGCTTCCTTGAGAAGCGCCTGTAATCAAAACTGTAGGAGCCATAGATAGTTATAAATTGTAAGTGGGTAATTTGTTTTTTACGATATTGAAACTATAACAGAGGTCTGGTAATTTTAGGGGCGCTCTATATTAATAATTATTGAGTATAGGAATTCTTTGTGCTTCGGGAATGGGCTTTTTTTAACGAACCGCGTAAGCGCTAGGACACGAAGGAAGAGAGGAGAGGAGAGGAGAAGAAGAGAATAGAAATTATTCATAATTTGTGCGAAAATTGCTTTGTAAATTTTCCCAATGCCCAATCCCCAATGCCCCATGCCCCATGCCCCATGCCTAAATAATGAATCTTCCGAAACAAACGCCTAATTGGTCGATCGCCCTAGTGTTAATTATCGGCGTTTTAGCCGTCTCAACTTCCTCAATCTTAATTCGGCTGGCTAACTTTTCCGCAGGGGCGGGCGGTTTGGGTTTCAGTCTGGTGCTCGCGGCCTCTCGTCTGACTTTATCTGCTTTAATTCTGCTTCCGGCTTGGCGGAAAATTCAGTGGAACGCGCTGCAACCGGGAGCTCGGCGCTATGCTGCTGCTGCGGGTTTGTGTCTTGCCCTGCATTTTGCCCTCTGGATTACCTCACTTTCTTATACTTCGATCGCCGCCTCGACGGCCCTTGTCACCACTAATCCTGTCTGGGTAGCGCTTTTGTCGCGCTTCTGGTTCGGGGAAAAACTCAGCAAAATGTCGATCGCTGGCATTACTATAGCCCTGACTGGGGGAATGGCGATCGCTCTGGGAAGTGCGGGCGCAGCTAATGCCGGCAGCAGCCAACTGCTGGGCGATTTCCTGGCTCTGGCTGGTTCCTGGGCTGTCAGCTTGTATTTGCTGCTGGGCCGGGAAGCTCAGCGGCGGGGACTGGGAATTGGTGGCTATATCGCGATCGCCTATACTGTTGCTGCGATCGTCCTGCTGCCTCTCCCCTTCGCCTTCGGCACTACTTATACTAATTACCCCGACATTGTATATTTTTATATTTTGTTAACGGCTGCTTTGCCTCAGTTAGTCGGCCACACCATTTTGAACTGGGCGGTAGTGCAGATTTCCCCAACTCTGGTAACTCTTGCCATCTTGTTTGAACCGGTTGGGGCGAGTTGGTTGGGTTATTTGCTGTTTGGGGAAGTGCCGGCGCCGGCGGTACTCGCAGGTGCTGCGGTGCTGCTGTTGGGGGTAGCAACCGCTACCCTCGGAGCAAAAAAAATTACTGTCAACAGTTAAGAGTTAACAGTTTTCGACATTGCCACTACACTTGCCGTGAGTCAGAATAAAACAAATTAGGGCTTAAAAACCCCAATAACTCATCAGTGAAATATCGATTCAAAACTATCAAAGGTCTGAGTAATGACTAATAATACTCGGCGGCCTTTAGGAGAATAAAATTATGCTGCCAGAACAACTACAGCGGATCATCGGCTACTTTATCGAAGAAGCCACAGAACAGATCCAAATTATCGGGCAAGGCTTGCAAGGTTTGCAAAACACCGTGCCAGAACCCCAAAGAATACACCAGCTCATCCGAGCCTCGCACTCGATTAAAGGGGGAGCAGCTATGCTCGGATTTAGCAGCATTCAGCGCATTGCTCATCGGTTGGAGGATTATTTAAAGCTGCTTAGAGAATGTCCGATCGCCATTGATAGCAGGCTACAATCGCTCTTAACCGAAGTTTTTGATATTTTAGCCGCTCTCGTGTCCAAGGTTTCTAAGGGTTTTGGGCTCAACCACGAAGACGCAAACCAAATGCTCTCCCTCGTCGAACCGGTTTTTGACGAACTCGACGCTTACCTGAGATTGCGAATTCCTACTCGCCTGACTGTGAGAGCTACTACGGACGAACATATTCACGTTTTCTCCGGTTACTGCACCTCCCTGAGCGAATTTTCCTCGGCTATCGCTTCGCGCGTTGGTTTGCTGGGAGGCACTATTACCCGCCACGATCAGGATAGCCAGGGGATACGCCTGTGTATTGACATTTACCTGCCGCCTTACACCAGGATCGAAAACATCCGCCAAGCTGTCGAACTCTCGGGCGCTATTATCGGGAATGTTCAGACGCAGCGGGACTTTTCGCTGTTGGCGACTGCGGATTATCCGGTTTACCAAAGTGCGATCGAACCTCCCGCAATTTGCATCGGATGCCGCTACTATTACGGCAGAAGCGACGGCGGCTACCTGCTCAACTGCACGATCCATCCCCGCGGCCCGGAAACCGAAGATTGTCGCGATCGCGAACCGGAATAAGCGCTGAAAACTCAGCCCTCGGAACTACGATTGGCCACCCGAAAAACTTTCTTCTGAAACCAATATTTTCCCGGAAACATTTCACATTACCCCCTACCTATTTTTTTTGAGTTGCTAGATAATTAGATCTTTCTCTGTTAGACAACTAAATCCTTGTTCCTTCTGAAAGCTCCCCTAACAACTGATACCGCAACTCTAATTAATTGCATCATGCTTGCAGGATGAGCTATCGCCCAGACATTGATTGTCAGACAAGTGATTCCCATAACTAGCAAGATGTATGTCGGAGGCATGACTACCCCGATCGCGAACCAGGTAAAAACGTGAAATATCATTGCTGTAGCCCAAAGGCTGGCGACAACTACAGACGCCCAAATTTGCATTCGAGGTCGGTTTAGTCCTATCAAAATCGCTGTCTGCAAAGTAGTCAGCAAGTTTGCCGGAACTAAAAAGGCACAGATAGCTATGCAGTAGGTATGAGAAAATTCAGTAACTGTATTGAAGTCGATCATCAGTCTAATTGTCGGGCCTGTTGGGTATACTTAAAGAGCTTAGCGTGACTTGACTTTCAGATCTTGTCACCCTTACCTTAACTTAATATTTCAGTAAGTAGGCCGCTCTGGAGACGCATTTCTCTCCCCCTTTTGCAGCAGGCAAAATCTTACCACAAATATTAAAGTTTTGGGAAATTATTAAACCTACTTCAAGAATGGCAACAATTGCTATGATAATTAACATCGGGAAACGATAGTATAGAAGAGCCAAGTCGATAAATTTTCTAGAAGGCTGAGGCGGCTTGAACAGCCACACATAGGGCACGCTGATTTTCGACTAAATCATTTTGATGCGCTGATTCTCGGATGATTGATTCTCAGTGTCCGTCCAGGGCTCGATCCATTATGCGATCGAACAATATGAGATTATTATGGAAAAGCCAATTTGCTCTCAAATCTCCAATCATTAGAACCCTCTCGACATTTTACAGCGGAAGACAAAGAAAATGGATCTACAAATCACAATTCCCGCACTCGAAGAAGTTGACTTGACAAACTGCGACAGAGAACCCATTCACATATCGGGGCACATTCAGCCACACGGAGTGCTACTTGTTGTACGAGAACCTGAACTAGAAATACTGCAAGTCAGCGAAAATACGCAAGATTTGTTAGGAGTAGAGCCGGAAAGTGCGATCGGTCGAAATTTGAGCTTATTCTTCAATCGAGTTCAACTAAAAAAACTCAAGCTTTGTTTGTGTAATGAAAACTTAAAAACCGTTAATCCCATTAAACTCTCTGTCATAAACAAAGGTAAATATTTAGAATTTGACTGCATCCTCCACCGAGTAGAAGAAGTATTGATGGTCGAGTTGGAATTAGCCACCAGCCCAGAAAATCTTTCTGTTTTTAGTTTTTATCATTCAGTGAGAGCCACGATCAGCAAAATTCAAAGCGCCAAAAATCTCAAGGAATTATCTCAAATAACTGTAGAAGAAGTCAGAAAAATATCGGGTTTTGATAGAGTGATGGTCTATCAATTTGACCACGAAGGCAACGGCGCTGTAATCGCTGAAGACAAAGCAGAAATGCTGAGTCCTTTCTTAGGATTAAACTACCCAAGTTCAGATATTCCAAAACAAGCCCGACAACTGTATGCGTTAAATTGGCTGAGGTTAATCCCAGATATTAATTATCAACCAGTCCCCCTTGTTTCAGGAAATAATGCTGTCACGACCCAGCCCCGAAACCTGAGTTTCAGCGTATTGAGAAGCGTTTCTCCCATTCACATAGAATACCTGCAAAATATGGGCGTTGCAGCTTCGATGTCAATCTCATTAATCAAAGACAAAAAACTGTGGGGATTGATTGCTTGCCACAACTATACACCAAAACACCTCAACTATGAATTGCGCGCAGCCTGCGAATTTATCGGGCAAGTAATGTCCTTAGAACTGCAATCAAAAGAAGGAAACGAAGACTACGACTACAAACTATACTTAAAATCCATTCAAACCAAGATTTTTGAAGACATATCCACGTCCGAAAACTTGTCAGAAGTGTTAGTTAAATGTCAGCATAATTTGCTAGAAGCAGTCAACGCCCAGGGAGCAGCAATAGTATTTGGAGACAATTGCTATCAAGTAGGGCAAACACCTCAAGGAGAAGCGCTCAAATACTTAACTAATTGGGTGCAAGAGCATTTAAATAAAGAAATTTTTTATACAGACTCGCTCACCAAATGCTATCCAGAAGCTGAGGAATTTAAAAACACAGCCAGCGGGTGTTTAGCCATAGCAATATCCCCGACTCAGAAAATATACATTTTGTGGTTTCGCCCGGAAGTAATTAAGACCGTAAATTGGGCGGGCAACCCCAACAAACCACTTGAAACCGATGAAGATGGCAACCCTCGACTGTCTCCTCGGAAATCCTTCGAGCTGTGGAAAGAAAATGTGAGGTACAAATCGTTGCCTTGGAAACAATGCGAAATAGACGCTGCATTGGAACTAAAAAAAGCAATGATTAATATAGTGCTGTGTCAAGTCGATAAACTCGAAAAATTAAATAGAGCACTAGAAGAATCAGTCGCCAGAGAACGGGAAAAAACTGCTAATTTAAAAACAGCAATGTCCGAGCTTAAGCGGGCGCAAACTCAATTGGTGCAAAGCGAAAGAATGTCAAGTTTGGGACAGTTGGTGTCGGCGGTAGCTTATGAAGTCACTAACCCGATTAACTTCATCTACGGCAATCTTAGCTATGCTAATGAATACAGTCAAAAAATGATCAATTTATTGCAGCTTTACGATCAGCACTATCCGTCGCCTTCGCCAGAAATTCAAGCACAAATAGAAGCAGTAGAATTAGAGTTCATAGTTGAAGACTTACCGAAGTTGCTGGGTTCAATGAAAGTAGGAGCTAACCGCATCCGCGAGATAGTTCAGTCGCTGCGAAATTTCTCTAGAATTGACGAAGCAGAGATTAAACCCGTTGACATTCACGACGGATTGGACAGCGCTTTGCTGATTTTGAGCAATCGACTCAAACCGAAGCCCGATCGCCCTGCAATTCATCTCATCAAAGAATATGGCTCTCTGCCTTTGGTGGAGTGTTACGCAGTTCAAATCAACCAAGTATTTATGAATGTACTGGCCAATGCAATTGATGCTCTCGAAGAGGCCTTTGTCAACAATAATTTATCCTCGAAAGCCGGGGACAAAGAAGAGCCAGTTAAGTACGGACAAATTCGGATTGTGACTGAACTTTGTCCGGGAAAAAAAGCCGTAGCAGTTCGGATCGAGGACAACGGTTGGGGCATGACTCAAACAGTTCACCAGAAAATTTTTGAGCCGTTTTTTAGCACAAAACAGGTGGGCAAAGGTGCGGGGATAGGTTTGGCGATTAGCCACGAAATTGTGGTAGAACAACACGGTGGCAAATTGACTTGCATTTCTGCCCCCGGAGAGGGAACCGAGTTGATTATTGAGATTCCCTTGAGCCAAATTCATCCGACACCAATTGTCAAATAAAAAAAAGTCCGCCCTAGCGAAGCTATCCCAAAGGCTAGGAAATCGACCAAATTCAAAAATCGAAAATTAGATTAAAATACAAAAGCAGCTAAGTAGATTTGAGCCAATTCAGAGGAAGCTAGTATGACTGAAAAAAAAACCGCCCAATGGGATGCCGGCCGGTTTCTCAAAACCTTGGCTTATTTCGGCGTCATTCCCTTCATTGGCAGCATTAGCTGGCTGCAACAACTCTTTGGAAGCAGCAGCAAAACTAAAAAAGACCAACCCAAACTGGTACTGGTAGCCGGTGCCACCGGCGGCGTCGGGAAGCGAGTTGTCAAGCGGCTGCAACAGCGGGGATATAAAGTACGCTGCCTCGTCAGAGATGCTAAAAGAGCAACAGAAATTCTCGGCAAAAATGTCGAGTTAGTCGAAGGAGATATCACACTCCCAGAAACCCTAACACCGCTAGTAACCGAGGGCATAGAAGCAGTTATCTGCTGTACCGGCACTAAAGTTCAACCGATAGAAGGAGACACCCCAACCCGGGAAAAATATTATCAAGGCATCAAATTTTATATGCCGGAAGTTGTGGATGTTCCCGAAATAGTCGAATACAAAGGCCTGAATAATTTAGTCCAAGCTGTTCGCCGCCAGCTAATTCAAGCAGGCGAAAAAACAATTTTTGACTTCACAAAACCCAGCCAAGATTTGAAAGAAACTTGGGGTGCGCTAGACGATATCGTGATGGGTGGCACCAGTGAAAGTTCGATCGTACTTACAGACAATACGGCTATATTCACAGGCAATGTTTCTACCGCCAACTCGGGCGGCTTTGCTTCGGTGCGTACTCGCAACTTCGATCCTCCGCTCAATCTCACAGGATTTAGCGGCCTCTACCTGCGCGTCAAAGGAGACGGCAAGCGCTACAAATTGATTGTTCGCAACGAAGCTAAATGGGATGGAATTGGCTATTGCTATTCGTTTGATACTGTTTACAATACCTGGATTACTATCACCGTTCCTTTTGATGAGTTAATTCCAGTATTCCGCGCGAAAACTGTTAAGGATGGCTCTAAATTTGATGGCAGCAGTATTTTTTCTTTTCAGTTAATGTTGAGCAAGTTTGAATATGACGGCGCGCTCAACCCGAAATTTACACCGGGTATTTTTCAACTGGAGTTAGAATCTATTAAAGCTTATGGGGGACAGACTTTGCCGCGATTTGTGATGGTGAGTTCGGCAGGAGTTACCCGCCCGGGCCGTCCGGGAATTAACTTGGAAGAAGAACCGCCGGCAGTCAGGATGAATGATATGTTGGGGGGGATTTTGACTTGGAAGCTGAAAGGGGAAGATTGTGTGCGATCGAGCGGCATACCTTATACTGTTGTCAGACCCTGCGCTTTGACTGAAGAACCGGGAGGCAAAGCTTTAATATTTGAGCAAGGAGACAATATTAGGGGCAAAGTTAGTCGGGAAGATATTGCAGAATTGTGCGTGGAGGCTTTGGAACAGCCTCAAGCTTGCAACGTTACTTTTGAGGTGAAAGAGGGGGAAAATGGTAGTTCTCCCGGAGACTGGCAGGCTTTGTTTTCTGGAGTGAAATAACATATAGCACTTCTTAGTAAAATGAGGTACGCTGGGTGATTTATAACGGGTTCCCAGGCTAAGCCTGGGAATCAATGTCCAGAGGCTCTGCCTCGCTTGTTAGTAGGAAAATGGGAGGCAGAGCCTCCGGATATGCGTTACCAGGCAGAGCCTGTTAACGAGTAAAATGCGAGTTTTATAACGGGTTCCCAGGCTTAGCCTGGGAATTAATGTCCAGAGGCTCTGCCTCGCTTGTTAGTAGGAAAATGGGAGGCAGAGCCTCCGGATATGCGTTACCAAGCAGAGCCTGTTAACGAGTAAAATTACCAATTACCAATTACTATGTCTGTGACTTTTTCCCGACGCTATTTGACCCCTTATTTGTTTTTGCTTCCGGCTTTATTTATTTTGAGTTTGACTGTTTTATGGCCGGCGGTGCAAGCTTTTTATTTGAGTTTTACTAATTACGAATATGATTTAACTCAAATGCCGCAGTGGGTGGGTTTGAAGAATTTTAACAGGTTGTGGGGCGATCGCACATTCTGGCAAACTTTGACGAATACGCTGCTGTATCTCGCTTGCGTTGTCCCTGTATTGGTTGTTCTACCGTTGGGAATGGCGATTTTGTGCAACCAAAAACTTAAGGGGATGAACTGGTTTCGAGCAGCATACTACACGCCGGCGGTGATTTCAATGGTTGTCGCCGGGATTGCTTGGAAGTGGCTGTTTGCTGAGACTGGACTGCTGAATCAGTTGGGGGAATTGTTGGGTTTACCTCCTGTTTCTTGGCTGGCTAATCCGAAGTTAGCAATCTTTAGCGTCATGGCGGTTACTATCTGGAAAGGATTGGGCTATTACATGGTGATTTATTTGGCAGGGCTGCAAGCTATTCCGGCAGAACTTTATGAGGCTGCTGCTATTGATGGTTCTGATGGTTTGGGAAAGCACTGGGATATTACTGTGCCGCTGATGAAGCCTTATTTAGTTTTAGTTGCGGTAATTTCTGCGATTTCTGCTACTAAGGTTTTTGAAGAAGTTTATATTATGACTCAGGGCGGGCCTCGCAATAGTTCTAAGACTGTGGTTTATTATCTTTACGAACGGGCTTTTAAGGATTTGGAAATTGGCTATGCTTGTACGATCGGGCTGGTTTTGTTTTTGCTAATTTTGGGTTTGTCGATTTTGCAAGTTAGCCTTCAGGGTTTGACTGGCAATGATTAAGATTTATGACTGATTAAAACTCACGCACTCCGGGCATCATAAACTCGGTTTCTCGTTCTCACTCCTGTTGCTCCCAGGACTTCCTTACATTCAGAAACCGGGTTTATTGGTCTAATTTTAGACGGGAATCTCGAAGTAATGCGATCGCTCACGGCTTGGGGCAGGTCTTATTGGCGAAATCACAGCTATAAATATAGGGTTTCTGCCAGTTCAGAGGAATTTCTAATAAATCCCTGGTTCCGGTCATTCCCTGTCCCAGAAAGAGCAGCACGGCGATCGAGTTCAAGATCACATGGATAGTGCGCCAGCGATTTGAGCGGTCTTTGTAAATGTCTTCAATGATGGCAAGGGAGAAAACCATAATTAGCGCAGCGACGATGCCAATGTAGTAGTGAGACCAATACCATTCATTGGTTCGCCGATAAACCCCATCTTGAGTGCCAAGAATTACCAAACCCGTACCTGTTAGGGTCGCAAATATGCCGCGCCATAAAGCGGGTGTAGCTCGATATAGCATGACCAAAGAGCCGACAGTTGCCACAAACATCAGGACAATGAAAATTACCTGAAAGGAGTTTTTACTCCAAACATCCTTGCTCAAAATATGCTCAAAAATCGGGTAGGCTAGACCCAACAACGTCACTCCTACCACAGAACCTGACAGAATTCGACCTGCTTTGACGTGTTCTGGACCGACTACAGGTGGAATTTTGCTCTTGGTGTCGATCGCAATTTGCTTCCGACGCTGCATGGTTTGCCACCCCATATTGAGAACAATACCAAGCATAGGAAAAACAATCGCTACAGCTAAAATAGGATGCAGCAAAGCCAGAAAATCTTTAAATTCCATAGATCACCTTTTTGTTGAAGAGGGTTGGCTTCATCAACCCGGTTTTTGCGATACATAATATCATACCCGGCGATCTAAGCACAGTAAGTTTGCAGTCAGGACTAATAGTTATTATTCACTGGCATAGAGAGGATTGAAGTCCTGACTACAAACACGCTTTATGAAGGGTAACTCACCAGAAATGTTGATAAATCAGAAGCTAGGATATAGCAGTTGTCAATTGCGTGAGGTACAGCTTTGTCAGTTACGAAATTACCCAATTACGATTACCTTCTTCTCAGATAAATAAAAACTGCTGGCGGTAATCTCAGTGCCAGTTAGCCACTAATTATCTGCATCACTTTGAGCTTAGCTGAACAGTTCTTGGTTATTCACAATAGTAGGCTAATTTTTGTTCGCTAAAGCAATGTGACCAGGGATATCGCCCATCCACTGTGCTTGTACTTTCTTGTCGTAGTTGAGATAAAGCTTCCGATTAACGATTTTCTAGGCGTCACAAGGGTTGGCTTGTACCACCTTATTGAAGTGTATATTCGTGCGTTACGGATTAAATTAGAAGCAAGTAACTCAAAATGCCTGCTGCATACTGTTCGGGGAGTTGGATATGTGCTGCGAGAGCAAAAGTGATGAGGGGCGGATTTACAAATACTTGGCAGATGAAGTATGGATACTGGTGAACCCGCTCCTATTATACTACCTATTTTTGGGTTAAAAATATACCTAAAAATCAGGTCGTTCCTGATAATCTTCCGCAGAACTAGGGTCTAATTCCCAGCGACTTTCATCTCGATGTTCAAGCATATTTGTTGTGTTCAAAATAGCGCCATCGGCCATCTCTATGCCCGCAGCGGCTCCGAGTTCGTCAACCATATCCATGTCGGGAGTAGGCGCAGTTCCGCCCACGGATTGCTCGCCAGTGGCACTTTCTTGTTCCGCAGCCGGATCGCCATCTTCGCCGCCGATTTGGGAACTGGTGGAAGAGTATTCCGAACTGCTGTCCTGCAGGGTAGTTATGTCGTCTTGGCTCAATCCCGGTTGATCGATGACGCCGGTACCGTAAGATTCGCTAATTTCTTGAGGCAATTCGCCCAAATTATCGCGTTCTGTTGTTTTTTTTGTGTTGCCTTTCTTTTGCTTGGCCACGATACTTGCTCCTGTTTGTTTTTGAACTCAATTAAATTAAAAATGTCCGAATTTGGCTTTAACTGAATTGTTTTTAGTAATTGCCGATGGCTATAATTAAGTGGTATTGTAATTACTATTTAAGCCTTTAGCTTCTATCCCAGGAAATATATTGATTCTGAGCAGCTATTTCATTGGGAATACAAAAAGCGATCGCCCTTTTGCAACGGGCGATCGCTTTTTAATGGGGAGGGTAATTCTATTCAGGAAAATCAGGAATTATCCATTTGGGGGGTTCCGTCCGTTTCCTTCTCACCGCTTCCTCTGCTATTTCTAGCATTTTATCCAGAGAAGTATTTTCAATAAAGTTGGACGTTGCTTGTGCGTATTCCCGCTTCGGGCACTTGTCGCCCAGAACGCAGCCATTGACGCAAGCTACAGCACAATCGACAGTGTTCTCCACCATAACTTTTTTCCTTTCACGGTTCCAACAACTAATAGGCAGGTACTCTGGGGGAATTTGTCAAGAGACTGCTCTATATCTTTATTTTACTTCACAAATTGTCATCAAAGGTCGATCGCCAGGGCAAAACTGTTATAAAATCAAAGCAACCTACCTAATCTGCCGATCGTGAGTAATTTTCTGCGGCGCTTAAAGCTTTTACCTTGGCGAGAAATGCTGCAAATTGCCGCCCTCGTCAACTGCATCGTGCTTGGATTGGAGTTATTTTTAGCCTGGGGTTTCACGCAATCGCGACCAATCCGCAACGTCGTGACGCTTCTTTACGGCCCCTCCCTCGGGACATTGATACCTTTCGCTGCTGCAGTGGGAATGGGAGCTTTAGCAGTGTACTTTTTAGAGTATTGGCAACAACAATTTTTGCTAAACCGAATTAGTTTGTGGGTTTTAGTTTTCTGCGTGCTCTTGGGTTTGGTGTTAAAGTCATTTCTACCCATCCCTCCTTTATTAGCAAGTTTATCGGAAGCTGCACTAATCGGAGTTACTGTGGGAGTTTTTTGGAAGGGCCGGCCTTATTGGCGATAGTCATGCCATTTTAGATTTTAGATTTTAGATTGGCTATGACTGATGAAGATTCCGGTTTCGAGCCTGTCTACAGTTGCATTTTTTTGTGAAAATAGTATCATTAGTCATTGGTCATTGGTTATTAGTCTATATGTAGGGTGCGCCGGGCCGCGCACCTTACCGCTTCAAGCAAGAAATTCCTTATTCCTTCTTCCTTCCCTCCGTTAAATCCGTTGCCGAACTTCCTTCTTCTTATGGCAGCCAAAAATCTGGAATGAATGTTTTAGTCAAACTGCGAGTAAACTGATTAATCTTTCTCCCGATTTGAATGTGCGGTTCGTCAGCTTCCACGGGAATAATTGCCGCTTTGTTGCCGATTCGGAAACGCGAAATTACCAAATTTGCCGCTTCTAAACCAGTAACATAAGCTTTTTCCTGCGACCAAGAACCGTGGCGGGTCACAACCCAATCGCCGCTCATGAATACATTATCATAACTTGTTACCGCAGGCAACAAATATTGATAGCTGCCAGGGGCAAAATGCGTCACCGCCCGCGACAGCCGAATCGCACTGCTGTCAATTACTTTGGCCTCCCGAAAAGCGGGAATGCAAATCGCTAAATCCCGCTGAACTAAGGAAACTATTTCCTCATCTTTTAGGGGAATTAATTGGTTTGCGTGATAAAAGTCAGCTTCGACAACTGTTCCCGGCTCGTCTCGAAATTCGTCGTGCAAAGCATTCAAATCAAAAAACGTCCAACCTGTAGTTGAACTAAATCCAAAACAGGCATTGGAAGGCAGCGGAATGTCAATTTTTCTGTCAAACCACAGGCGAACAGCTAACACGTCAACGGCACCCAAATTCATCGCATCCCTAAACTCTTGGCGGCTTTGCAAAGCTGGGCTGCTGCTGATAATTTTTTGCATTCCCGTGACGCCAACTGCAAAAATAACTGCATCTGCCTCAAAGGTTTCTTCGCCGCAAATAACGCCTGTGGCTCTGTTGTTGCTGTCAACAATTAAATCAGTAACTCGCCGCTGAGTCAATACTTTTGCGCCGATTTTTTCAAGGCGATCAACCCAGGGACGAAAGATTTTTTCTCCGACTGTTCCGCGACACCAAACTACATCAAAATCAGGTTGGTGTGCTAATATGAAATAATACAGCATTCCCAAAGCTGCGGCGGCAGAACATTGTTCTCCTGGTGCAAATAAACCTACTAATAACATCGGTTCAAAAGCATCGCGGTACAGTCTTGCAGAAACGCCAAACTGTTTGAACAATTCGCGGGCTGTGACGCGATCGTACCTGCGCCAAGCTTCGTCGGAATTGTCGAAATCTAGGACGGCGTAGAGTAAGGGTAAGGCTGAAAGCCGATCGACTAATGGCAGCCTTTTAAATCTGGTGTAAAGAAAGGTTCCTAACGGTGTGGGAAGGCGCGGTTCGTCCTGAAAAATCGGCGATTCTACTTCCAATCCGGCGGGTGAATACTGACAAGAACGAGTCCAAGGCGTGAAGGGATCGAGTCCTAATTGCTTGACTAAGGAAAAGATATTTTTGTAGGGATACCAGAAGCCATGAATGCCTGCTTCTACGGAACGGCCGCCGGCGGTTTTCCACCCCGCAACTAACCCACCCGGATAAGGGCCTGCTTCTAGCAGGGTGACATCATAGCCTTGCTGGGCTAGGTGATAGGTAGCGCCTAAACCGGCCCATCCTGCACCGACGACGACTATTTTTGGGGTTGACGATTCTGCTGACATTGCGTACCTCTTGATAATTTATTAATGATGACATAATTCATAAAATCCGGATTTGATATAAAATGTGTTGAATTATGTGCTAAATTTCGCTTGAGTGAATAATGAGTGTAAAAAACCGCCAGCAGACTAACCTGTTGCTGCTCTTATTTCCCGCTACGGCATGGCTGATGGTTTTCTTCATTTTGCCAGTGCTAATTGTACTGTTGTACAGTTTCTTAGAACGCGGTACTTACGGGGGCGTTACTTGGATATTTACTCTCAGCAACTACCAGCGTTTGTTCAGCGGGCTTTTCTTAGGAGTAATTGGGCGATCGCTCTGGCTGGCTTTTCTGACAACCGCCGCTTGCTTGTTAATTGGCTATCCCCTAGCATTCTTCATCGCCACCCGTTCTCGTCGCTGGCGAAATGCTTTGCTTTTGCTGGTAATTATTCCATTTTGGACTAATTTTTTAGTGAGAACCTACGCCTGGATTATACTCCTGCGTAGCGAAGGAGTAGTTAACACCGCCCTGCAAAGCTTGCAAATTATTAGCGAACCGTTAAACTTGCTTTTTACGCCTTTCGCTGTGGCGATCGGTCTTATTTACGGCTATTTACCTTTCATGGTTCTGCCTTTATATTCTAGCATAGAACGCTTCAATTTTTCATTGGTAGAAGCCGCTAACGATTTAGGGGCAAATGATATTCGCACTTTCTGGCGCGTATTTTTGCCATTAACAACTCGCGGTATTGTTGCAGGCTCTATTTTAGTTTTTGTTCCCGCCGTCGGCGCTTTCATCACACCGGATATATTGGGGGGTTCTAAAACAGTTATGGTGGGAAATTTGATTCAAAATCAGTTTATGAAAGCCCGCGACTGGCCTTTTGGGTCGGCGCTTTCTATGCTGTTGACTGTAATCATATTGATTCCGGTTTTAATTTACTTCCGTGTGTCTGATGAAACTCAATAAAGTAAGGTATAGACAAATCGTTGCAGCCTGCGTTTAGGTTAAGAGGCGCTAATGACTAATGACTACTGACTAATGCTACTGACTAATGACTAAAACAAAACTAGATTTACTCGTGCGGGCGCTCGGCAAAAAGTGGCTTTGGGTACAAGCTGCACTAGCATTTGCCTTTCTTTACTTGCCAATTCTCATCTTAATTATTTACTCCTTTAACGCCTCCAGATTCAATGCTGTTTGGCGCGGCTTTACTCTCGATTGGTACCGCAGTTTGTTTAGCAATGCAGGCGCGACGATTGCTACGAGTAGCAGTGCCGGAATCTGGACAGCACTCAACAACAGCTTGCTAATTGCAGCTATTTCGACTGTGTTAGCAACCGTTTTTGGTACAATGCTCGCGTTAGCACTCGAACGCTTTCATTTTCCGGGGCGCAAAGCAGTAGAAGCTTTACTGTTTTTGCCGATTATCATGCCCGAAATTACGATCGGCATTTCGCTGCTAGTTTTCTTTACCCTAGTATTTCGGATCGTAGAAAATCTCACGGGAATTCGCCTCAATCTCGGCTTACCTACCGTAATTATCGGTCATGTTGTCTTTAATATTTCCTTTGTGACTATTACTGTCAGGGCACGTTTGGCGGAACTCGATCCGATATTAGAACAAGCAGCTTTTGACTTAGGCGCTAACGAATGGCGGACTTTTTGGCGCATCACTTTCCCTCTAATTCTGCCCGCTATTTTCAGCGCGGCACTGCTGGCTTTTACTCTGTCGCTAGACGATTTTGTCGTGACATTCTTTACCACAGGCGTCGGTTCAGTGACTCTGCCACTATTTGTTTACGGCATGATAAAATTTGCAGTAACGCCAGCGATTAATGCCATTTCAACTTTGATGTTGTTGGCTTCCTTATTCCTGGTTTTATCATCGTTAAAAGTTCAGAAAAGTTAAAAAAAATACTTTTTGTGTCATAATTATTGTCATCTGCAACTAACACAACGTATGAAACGCCTGCTGACTTTCCTAATTTTGTTTGTGATGAGTGCAACGGTGGCTTTCGGCTGTAGCCCCACAGGTGGCAAGCAGCAGCAAGTCCTCAGCATTTACAATTATGCAAGTTATATCGCCCCAGAAGCGATCGCCCAATTCGAGAAAGAGAACAATGTTAAAATTCAATACGACACTTTTGAGAACAGCGACGCACTCTACGCCAAACTCAAACAGGGAAACCCCGGTTACGACTTAATATTTCCCGCCGATTACATGGTGAAAATCATGATCGCAGAAAATATCATTGAGCCGCTGAATTTCAACAATATTCCCAACCAAAAAAACCTAGAACCTAAGTTTGTCAATCAAAACTTTGATCCGGGCAATAAATATTCCTTGCCCTACCTGTGGGGAACAATGGGAATTGGCTACAACGTGACAACAACGAAAGGCGATATCAACAGTTGGGCGGCAATGTTCGACCAGAAATATACCGGAAAAGTCGCGTGGCAAGACGATGCCAGATACACATTTGCAGGAGTTTTAATGTATTTAGGATTTGACCCCAATACAACCAATCCCGAAGAGATTAACAAAGCCCGCGATTTGCTGATTAAAAGTAAAAATGTCATTGCCGCTTTTGTCCCGGATACTGGTCAAAATCTGCTCGATCAAGGAGAAGTAAATCTGACAATGGAATGGAGCGGCGATATTTTCCAAGTGATGACAGAAAATCCTAATATCCGTTACGCTATTCCCAAAGAAGGAACAATTATCTTCTCTGACAACATGGCAATTCCCAAAGGTGCGCCCCAGAAAGAGTTAGCGGAGAAATTTATTAACTTTATTTTGCAGCCAGAAGTAGGTGCTAAAATTGCTAATTTTACCCACTTCGGATCGCCCAACAAAGCAGCTATCGATCTAGGTTTGATCGACCCGAAAGATTTGAAAAACCCTCAAATTTACCCCCCGGCTGAGGTGTTTGACAAAATGAAATTATTGCAGGATGTCGGGAAAGCAACTGCATTGTACGATCGAGCTTGGACGGAAGTTAAAGCAGGGGCTGGAAAGTAGATATAAAACAGGTTTCTGCCGGGGCTGGTTTACTTAAATTTTGAGTGGTTTGTATTGGAGTTGCACCATCGTCAAGAACGGGCTCTCCGGTCCGTTCCACAAGAAAATTAAGTTTTGTGGAACGGGCCGGAGAGCCCGTTCCTAAACAAGTAATTGATAAGGGTGCAAGATATCAGTTTAACCGGACTCGAACTCAGATTTTTATTACTCCCAAATACTAACACAATGAACGCCGTTGAAATCCTAGACGTTTCCAAAGTATTTAAAAGTGTCCGCAGTCAAGATTTCTTAGCTGTAGATAACATCAACCTGCAAATTTACGACCGAGAATTCTTTTCTTTACTCGGCCCTTCGGGCTGCGGCAAAACTACAACTTTGCGAATGATTGCCGGTTTTGAAATTCCCACAGCGGGCGAAATTTACATTCACGGCCAACCGATGCAAAATCGCCCACCGTTTCACCGCCCAGTAAATACGGTATTTCAAAATTATGCTTTATTTCCGCACATGACACTAGCACAAAATGTCGCTTTTGGGCTGGAAATGGAGAATTTGCCTCAGAAAACAATTCGCGATCGCGTTGCTGAAGCCTTAGCATTAGTACAGTTAACCGAGGTAGGAAAACGCTATCCCCGCCAACTGTCAGGGGGACAGCAGCAGCGAGTAGCACTAGCAAGAGCATTAGTCAAACAGCCGTCTGTTTTGCTATTGGATGAACCCCTAGGAGCGCTGGATTTAAAATTGCGTAAAGAGATGCAATTAGAATTAAAAAAAATGCAGCGAAAATTGGGAATTACGTTTATTTATGTAACTCACGATCAGGAAGAAGCGCTAACGATGTCGGACAGAATTGCAGTGATGGATGGAGGAAAACTGCAACAAGTCGGCACGCCTGTTGATATTTATGAATATCCTAAAACGCGGTTTGTTGCTGATTTTATTGGCGACAGCAATTTTTTAAGTGGTCGAGTAGTAGAAAAGCAAAACAATCAAATAATAGTCTTGGTTGACCAGCAGTTGCCCGTGTTAGTGGCGACAGCAGAAGATATGCCCGCTGGGAAAGTTGTTACCCTGGTGCTGCGGCCGGAAAAAGCGGCTATTTATCCGGCTAATTATGATGATGAAAATAGCTGGCCGGGAATAGTAGAAGAGGCTATTTATATTGGCACGGACACGCGCTATACGGTGCGGTTGACTGCTAAAAGTTCGATCGCCCTTCGCCGACAAAACTTGCACAGAGATGACTTGCAGCGACACCAAGTCGGCGACAGCGTTCGAGTCGCAGTGCCGCCGGAAAGTATTTACATTGTTTGACACTCAAGCGGGCTGAAGCCACTGAGATTCTGCAGACAGAGTAAGATTAGGTAGTGTCAGAAGTCTAACTATCGCTACTGTTGTCAAGCACCGTCTAACCAGTAAGGTTAAGTCCAAGCTACATGACAGTGGAAGACTTAGTTGAGATTTTGGAAGATTGAGGGGCAGACTGAAGATGCGATTCCTTCCCGGTAGAAGATAATCTATTTCTTCCTTCTGCTTCCTCCTTCTTCCTTCGCGTCTTCGCGGTTCAATAATATAGACAGTATTGGTGCTAAACTCGCGTTTGACTTTGCAAAATTTCCTCCAACAGTCGCTCTTGACTTTTCGCAGGTTCCTTGCAAGTCAAACACTCGCAAACTAACCCGATAACACCTTCAGGCAAATCAGCCTCAATGTGACAGACAGCAGTCGGATAATACTGCGAAATTAACTCAGAAATTTGGTTTGGAGTCGTGCGAATCAGGGTAGAATGCTGATACCAGTCGATCGCCGAAAGTAGACTCGGACAAGCTTGCGGAGCATCTTGCACAATACTGCTGAAAGCTTGCAAACCTTGCTCCGCGCGATCGAGATATTCTAAATTCGGGACCAACAGTGCGAGACGAACCAAAGAGGCGATCGCAATTCCATTCGCCGCCGGAGTTGCATTATCTATATAACTGCGTTCCCGCACCAACAAATCTCCGCTAGCATCCTTAGCAGTATTGTAATATCCTCCCAATTCCACGCTCCACAAAAACTCATCAAACTCTTCTTGCACCTGCACAGCTTTCTCCAACCAAAACTGAGAATTCGGCAACTGTTTTCCCTCTTCCCCGTTGCTTAAAGTCAAACTCGCTTGGTGCAAATCCAACAAAGCTTTCACAAACAAAGCATAATCTTCCGACTGCGCGGTTACAGCAGATTGTCCATCATAATTCAACCGCTGAAACCGCCCATCCGTCCACTGATTGTCTAAAATAAAATTAGCAGTTGTCACAGCTAATTCCAGATATTCCCCATTTCCAAAAACCGCTGCAGCGCGGGCTAAACCCGAAATCATTAAGCTATTCCAAGCAGCAATCATTTTCGTGTCAGTAACGGCGGGAATTCTACCCGGCCAACTGTCGTTTTTAGCTTCTTGATTGTTGCGGGCTGGCGGAAAGGTTTTTACAGTATCGGGATTGCCACCGTAGCGAACAGCAAAGAGTTTAGCCAAAGCCGATTCTACCGTGTCGCTCAGTTTTCCTGGATGGCGGCGCTGCAATACATTTTGACCTTCAAAATTGCCGCTGCGACTAACAGTAAACTGTGCTTTAATTTCTGTTAATTCCTCAGCAGTTAACAGTTGTTCCAGTTCCGCATAAGTCCAGACATAAAATGCTCCTTCTTCCGGTTCAAGTTCTTCAGAAGTGTTAAAGCTGTCAGCATCCTGTGCGGCATAAAAATAGCCTGTTGGCGCGGTCATTTCTCGCTTCAACCATTCTACTGTCCCCGCGATCGCAGTTTCAAAAGCGGGTTCTTGTATTCCCGCGCTCCACAAATTTGCTAAATACTCAACAATTTGACCGTTGTCATAGAGCATTTTTTCAAAGTGTGGCACAGTCCAAGTCGCATCAACCGTATAGCGGTGAAATCCGCCTCCTACGTGGTCATAAATGCCGCCCAATGCTAAGTCTAATCCGCGCTGAGTGCAGACTTGTTTGCTGTCGTGTTTTGATTCAAAATTAAATCGCGTTCCCCGCAGAGCTAGCTCAGCATAAGGTATCATCGGAAAACTGGGGCTGGGGTTGTGGCCGGCAACAATTCCGGTGTTGAGTTCTAAGCCTTTTTGAAAGAGTTCGCGATTTAATTCGGCGGTTACTCCTGACAGCGCTGCTGACTGTTGGAGGTTGCCTAAAATCTCTGCTTTGAAGGCTTCTACTTTGCCTTTTTCTGTGTCGTAAAAGCGGCTAATTGCTTGCAAAACTTCTAAAAATCCCGGCCGTCCATAGCGCGGTTCTACAGGGAAATAAGTGCCTCCGTAGAAGGGAACTCGCTCGTCTGGAGTGAGAAAAACGTTGAGCGGCCAACCGCCTTGACCGGTCATCATTTGCAAGGTTTGCATATAAATGCTGTCGATATCCGGGCGTTCTTCACGATCGACTTTTATCGGTATAAAATGCGAATTCATGTATTCGGCGATCGCGCCATCGGAAAATGCTTCTCCTTCCATCACCGTACACCAGTGGCAGCTAGAGTAGCCAATTGACAGGAAAATCGGTTTATTTTCGCTTCGGGCTGTTTCTAGGGCTTCGTCGCACCAAGGCCACCAGTCGATCGGATTTTCGGCGTGTTTCCGCAGGTAAAGGCTTTGGGATTGAGCAAGACGGTTGACCATAATCAAATCCACTTTAACTCGTGCTGAGTAAGCTTGTCAGTTCTCTAGCAGTTTAGCGCGAGATGTTTTAGTTGAGTTGTTGCTGATAATTATGTTTTAATATTAAGGCTGATTATCTCGATTTAATATGAGCTTATCATCTCGGAGAACCTTCAATCAACAGCTAGGGCAATTTTTGCTGAGTGCTGCTGTTCCTCCTGCTGTTATCAAACTGATCCAAACTGAATCCTCGGAACCCGCTTTATTAGAAACTAATCTTAACAATTTTCTGGCTAAAGCAGACCCTGAAATAGAATTATTAGTTCCGACATTTTTAGGGAACGACAAGCGTCGGTTCTACGGCAGAGGTGTTCCGAAAAGTTTGAAGTTTATCGACAAATTTCAACTCGGCAGTGGCAGGACTTTTCTGGGAAAGCGGTCTGTAGTTTGGAGCGGTGCCGGTTGGACTGGACAGCCGACAATTACCAGAGACGGGGGAAAAACTTATTTAATTATAGGTGCTTATGACCACAACTTGCGAAAAATAGATATTGCTACCAATAAAGAAGTTTGGCGCTATAAATTTGATGATATAATCAAAGGCTCCTCAACGATTTATATCGATGAAAAAGCTAGCGCCGAAAACAGAATTGTGATTTTGCAGGGAAGCCGCAGTGGTGGCGGTGGCAAAAGTGTCGTGCCGAGTTTTAGGGCAATATCTTTTAGAACTGGCAAGGAACTTTGGAAATTGGACATCAGGAGAACCCCCAGCTACAGCCGAGATAATGACAGCAGCGCTTTGGACATTGGCGGTGGCGTTTTGTTCAATGCGGGGGAAAATGCGATCGGCTATTTTCTCGATAGTTCCACAAGCAATGCAAAAATCAAACAAGGCATCAAGCAGCCAAATATCTTGTCGGAAGTACAGCTTTATGCAGCAGCAGATATCAGCAAGCACCGCGGCAACTTGGTAGCGGAATCATCGCCATCAAGGCTCAAAGATAGAATTTTTATAGCTGCTGGTTCCGGTCATATTTACGGTATTAGCATTGAAACTAAAAAGATAGTCTGGGATTTCTATACAGGTTCAGATTTGGATGGAAGTGCTGTAATTTCTAAATCAGGTAAACTATTCTGTGCCATTGAAAAACAATACATTCAGGGCAACGGCGGAGTGCTGAAGCTGAATCCAAATAAAGAACCGAATGCCAGTGTTGAATGGTTTTTGCCGACTGGAAATCGCCGAGTTTCTAGCTGGGAAGGCGGGATAATTGGCTCGGTGGCGTTGAATGACGAGTACAATTCAGGGGAGTTTCCGGCGCTGTTTGCCACAAATGCACTCGACGGCAATTTGTACATCGGTTCCCAAGATATGATTACAGGTAAAAAAACTTCTGTGCCTTGGCTAAACCAGTCTTACGATACTCCGGTAATAGTATTTAAAAAAGCGATTGGTTCTTCAATTTCGACTCCGATTTTTACCGATGGCAATAAACTGATCAGTGCGGGATACAACGGTGTTTATTTGTTCAATTTGAATTGGGAACGAGCGAAGTCGGGGGATCAGAATGCTTTGAAAAATGCTAAAGGGGAGTTTTACCGTTTGAAAGTAATAGAATCGGGGAGATTTAAGCCGGGTTTGTCATTTGAGGCGACGCCTGTAGTTTGGGACGGAATTGTGAGGATTTGCGCGAGGGATGGCTGGATGTATACTTTGGGGTGAACTACCTACAGTCTTGGCGACTGTCGGAAGTGCGATCGCATCCTCATTTTCTAGATGTTGAAATCCGCCAATCCCACTACCTGCAGCTTAACTGCGCTTATCGGAAACCTGTTAGAGCAATCCTCGCATCATTTGTGAATTTCTTACTCCCTCCCCTTAGTAAGGGGAGGGTTGGGATGGGGTAAAAAATTTACGACTTATTTAGGATTGATCTAGCAGCAGTGCACGAGCTTGATTGGTCGCTGTTGGTTTTATTTAGTAATGTGGGGCTTAGGATTGTGGCTGAATGCTTGGAATGTCGATCGAACTGAAGGGGAAGAGTACGAACAAGCGTTTCAGCGGTGGCTGTTGAAGAAACAGGTGGGACAGTGAAAAGCGCTTTTTATCGGTATAAAGTGCGAATTCATGTATTGGACGGCGCGATCGCAAAATGCTTCACCTTCCATCACCCTACACCAGTGGCAGCTACAGTAGCGAATTGAAAGAAAAATCGGTTTATTTTCCCTCCAGGCCCTTTCTCAGGCTTCGTCGCACCAGGCCCACCAGTCGATCGGATTTTCGGCCTGTTTTGGCAGATAAAAGGTTTGGGATTGAGCAAAACGGTTGACGATAATCAAATCCACTTGAACTTTTGCTGGGTAAGCTTGTCAGTTCTCTAGCAGTTTAGCGCGAGATGTTTTAGCTGAGTTGTTGCTGATAATCCTGTTTTCAGATGATCGCTGATCATTTATATGTCAAATTAGTCGATCGTCTCGGAGAACCTTCAATCAACGGCTGGGAAAATTTTAGCTGACTGCGACGGTTCCTCCTGCTGTCCTCAAACAGTGCCAAACTGAATCTGGGAATTGACGAGTGAGAAACCCGCTCAAACCTTGATATTTAGAGGGTTTAGGCTCTTGAAGCTCCCTCAAGAGAGTAGTAATTATCACAAGTTTATTGACAATTTTGATGGTAGCGAACGCGAACGATCGTGATTAGACCCTGAAAAAAGTCTAAAAATTAGCGATCGCACACACACATTTTTTTGATGACAAGCTACTCAAACCCTTACTGTGTCAAGTATTTCTACTTGCTTATCACCCGTTAAATCTTGGAATCGAGCTTTTTCGGAAAAATAATATTAACCAATTTTTAGCGAAAGCAGACCCAGAAATAGAATTATTAGTCCCAACATTTTTAGATAACGACCACCGCGCCTTCTACGGTAGACGCAGGACAGTTTCATTCTCTTGTAGGGGCAGCAAAGAGTGGCTGCCCCAATCCCACCAAATGCCTAACAAATCCTGGATGGGTCGGGTCGGCATTCTGGGCACGACCCGTACAAAAAGCTGGTTTCCGTGAGAATGAAACAGCCCTGACGGTAGAGGTGTTCCGAAAACTATGTCCCAGAAAGTCGAGTCGTCCCTTTACTGGGCCAAAGTTCCGGCGTCACAGATAATAACGACCACCGAAACCATTGGTCTCTAAACTTAGATGTTGCACCATGATCAACAAGCCTGTTTTGGGCGGCCTCTCCTGCCCAACCCCTACTCCCCACAAGAAAACTCATTCTTTGTGGAACGGGCCGGAGAGCGGGTTCTTGATAATGGTGCAACATATAAGTCTAAATGGCGCTGGTTGCTGAATCCGAAAGCGAGAATCGACGCACCGAATATGCTCCAAGATTTTGTCCTGAGTTATAGTCCAGATTCCGCAGCTTCAACTGTCACCATCGGTTATTACCTATTTTTACCCAGCAATCAAGCTATCACTTAAACTTTTCTACCGTACATTAACGGATAAAACACTTTTTAAGAGCATAAATCAGAGCTTTTAAACACATTGATCAGTAATTATGCTGTGTGAAAACCCAGGTTAGGAAGGTGGGTTATAGCTTTTTGAAATAGAAAAAAGTCAGGAGTAAAATCCGGCTGGCAGCACCCCTATTTTTTGATGCACGCCATAGGAAAGAGCTAGCTAGAAGCCATCAATTTAGGCATTTTGCCTAAATCCAATCAGCGTATTCTCAATCTTCATCGAATCTTTATCAAACCTACTTGCATTAACTTGTGCTTCGGTTTACATTGAATATGTGAAGGAAAAAAACCTGCTTCCAGTCAACTTAAAAAAATAACGGTGTCAACCATGAAATTCCAATTAAACTTAGTCAAATCTATTTTAGCTGTTGCCGGTGTCGCCGCTGTTAGTGCAGTCTCCGCAGCACCTGCCTCCGCCATCGGCTTTGGCTTTAGTAATATCACTGGTGGGGCTACGAGTGGAGATGCTTATGCTAGCAAGTTTAGCTTTGATGTCACAGATGGTGGAGCAAATAACGTTCTTTTCAAGATTGCAAATAACACATCAGTAGCCAGCATATTTATTGGTTCAGTTTACTTTGACACAGGTTCTAATACCAATTTATTGACCAACTTTGGCGTTAATGTTGGTAATAGCGCAGGAGTGCTTTTTAAAAATGATGGAGCTAAGAATATGTCACAAAGTAACCACCTTCAGGACGCTTGGTCTACTGATTTTTCAGCTACGAAAAGCGGTGGTCAAGGCGGTGTCGACACGGGTGAGATGTTGGGGGTGAGTTTTACTGGAAATTATGATAAGGTAGTTTCCGCGTTGACTGCTGGTACTTTGAGACTAGGGTTGCACGTCCAGGGTCTTCCTCCTCTTCCTGGTCAGTCCACTAGCGATTCTTTCGTCAGCAGCACTAGCAACACTGAAGCTACTCCTGAACCTTTAACAATGCTTGCTGCTGGAGCCGCTGTTGGTTTTGGTGCTATGTTCAAAAAGCAACGCGCTCAGGCTCAAAAAGCTGAATAGGCGATCATTTGAACTGGTTTTCGATTCGGGCTTGATGCCAAACGGATTATTTTATGTTCGAGCTAAAAACCTGGTTTCACCAAGAAACCAGGTTTCTTAGTATCTGATAGCGCGCCACCGTGAAAACCCCAGACTTGAAAGCCTATCTCAAGGGAGCATCTCATATTTGTTGTAAAAACACTTATTCTGGCTCCTTCCTTCTTCTTCTTTTCTCCTAGCTCCTGGCTCCCATTTCTAGCTTGGCTGCAAAAGTGAGATGCTCCCCATCTCAGTCAAATCCCTCTAGACAGCGCATTTAAGAACTACCGTAAGGCTGTTTCTGAAGCATTTCCGATATATACCAATCCTTGCAAAAGTCGTAAATTTTTTACCGCACCCCAACCCACCCCGAACCCGCTCTGAGGAAGAAATTCACAAATGATTTAGGATTCCTATAAAGACACTGAGATTCTTGAAAAGCAGAGAATCACCCTTGAGCATGGCTCGAACTCTAACTCGCTCAGCCGTATTTACTCAAACCTCAGTGTCACACCATGCGCGGTGCTAATTGCATCTAGTCTCAAGAAATCCAACCCTCAATGAAGCTACTTATTTTTAATTTTTGTTGATTCACTCCCTTTTTAGTATTTGCTTACAGGGGCCAAGTAAGTAAGCGCTAGGCATCCAACCAATCATTTCCAGTAGCAGTCTTTTCAATAGGTGTCCTAATGCTGAGCTATGCGTTGCCTCTGAGTCTCACCATCCATCAAATTCCAGAGTGTCTACTAACATCATCTCCCAGATTTACGGCTTTTAAAATCCCCCTAGTCCTTTCCGTAGGAGGGGTTCAATCTACTGAGTTGTCCACCTCCCCTACTATTTTTATGATATGATCTAACAAGAGTCTGGACTGTTTTTAGTTCCTAGTCTGAAACCCGGGATTTTCCGTTGGTACTTCGATTGCCGAATCGCCGGGAAACCCTTATTCTAGGGTTTGCAATCAAAAACTGTCCCCAGTATGGCTCTCCTCAATCAACTAATAACTAATATCTAAAATGTTCAAGAGAAAACTTTTTTGGCTCATCATTATCGCCACAGCTTTAGTAACTCTGAATATGACACTCCTGTGGAAACTGGGGGATGTTGCTCATTTTTGGATGAGTATAGTTTTTTGGTTCGCTGTGGGTTCCCTGCTTTGGGACAACCACCATCTTCTCAAACAGAGTGAGATAAAAAGTGACTTATTATCGACAGTAGCAGGGACGCTATTAATAGCTTTTATTTTATTTAAAAGTGCTGGGGTTTCCAGTAAATTCGATCCTTTTTTAAGACTTGCACCTTTTTTGTCGGGTTTAGGTTTGAGCCTAATTGCGGTAGGTTTTCAGAACTTAAAACTATATTGGCGTGAATTGGTAATACTATTTTTTCATGGCACCCCCAGTGTCCTTACGTTACCTTTAGTGGATTTTGTTACCTCGCTTACTGCTAAATTTGCTTATTATTCTTTGTGGTATGTCGGTTTTGATGTAACACGTGACGGTAATTATGTTGCTTTACCGACAGGAAGGGTGTTGGTAAATGGGGGTTGTTCGGGTATAGAGGCAATGAATTATTTATTAGGTTTAGCTGTAGTTTGTTTGTTGATGTTTCCTACTAAACAAAATAAGGCTTTGGTAATAGGTGTCGCTGTCATTTGTGGTTTTATTATTAATGTTTTTCGAGTGGCGGGAATGGCATTGTTAGTTGCATCTCATCGCCTAGATTTGTTTAAATATTGGCATGAGGGTGAAGGTTCTTTAGTAGTGGGAATGCTTGCGGTGGTGTTGTTTGGGCTCTTTTATCAATTTATGTTGAAACGAGATAGCAAACTTAGTCAAAGTTCGGGAAATTAATTAGTTGCACTTTGAGGAAATATATGGGTTCTTCGATTTCCCCTCCCATAGTCAGGAGTCTCGCTCACTCAAATCTCCGGGTGTTGAAATCCGCCAATGTCACTACCTGTCGTTTAACGGCGTCTATATCTATCATAGAAAGGATGTCAGAAATTATAGGAAACCTGTTATGGCGACAAATGAAAGTCAAATAAATCAAATTTACGGTTCAGAGGATGCTCAAGGTATTTTACAGCTTGCGATCGCGCGGCGACAGGATGAGGGGGAATTATCCAGAGTGCAGCTTTTCGAGATTGCAGCGGAATTGGGCATTTCCGAACAGGATATTGTAGCGGCGGAACAGCAATGGTTAGCAACTAGAGGAGAATTTCAAGAAAAGCTGGTTTTTAACACTTTCCGTCGTCGCAAATTGCAGAAAAATGTAACAAAGTACGGCATTATCAATACTTTTTTAGTTTTGTTTAATCTAGCAGGAGCGCACGAGCTTTCTTGGTCACTGTTCATTTTACTAACGTGGGGATTGGGATTGTCGCTAAATGCTTGGAATGTTTATCAAACTGAAGGAGAAGATTACGAAAAAGCGTTTCAGCGGTGGCGGTTGAAGAAACAAGTCGGAGAGTCTATTGGTACTGCGACGAATAAGTTTATGAAGTGGTTGCAGTCGTGATTTTCTCTTAAGAAAAAAGCGATCGCTTTTTCTTCAAATCAACTATCGCCAATACAAACAAATAGCAAAAGATAACTATTCTGCCGGAAAAAACTGGGGCAAATGATTAATAACTGCTGTAATTTTTCCGATATTTAAGTTAGCTCCGACATTCTTAGCTGCCCTTCTCCCGCCATTTTCATACATCATTAGTTCGTACTTTTGGCAATTATTTCCAAACTATTGAGAACAAAATTGTGAGGGAGTAGCTGATCAAAAGCAGCGCGAGATTTCCGGCAGGCCTCAGCAAAATCGTCATCCGAAAGTTTATCGTGAAAAGCTTGGACATAATCTCCAATCCGATGCACTTCCGAAAAAGGAACGATCACGCAAAAATCTTCCCATTTCATACCTCTCAACTCCGGTAACGATTTATTGGTATCAATGAAAACCGGAATTCTCCCTGCTGACATCACCTCCCCGAGATGGTAACAGCCATTATCGTCTCCCCTCATCGCCAAGATATAAGCATTATTCTCGATATTTTCGATATACTCGGCTCTTTGGCGGTTTCTTTCTTCCACTGGGAGACTAAAAAAATCTCCCTTTCTTTCAATCACAGATATTTGTAGATTTTTCGCTTTTCGCACTTCTTTAATTATTTTTTTTCTGACTAATCGTGCAATCAACCTTCGCATTCCCAAATTCAAATTACGATTAACAAAAAGGTTGCATGCCATCCAGTTAACCATAGAATCCGAAAATTTAATATAACGTAATATCAACGTATTTAGTCGGGATGGATATTCAACATTTCCCACAAAACCGACAGTAGGTATTGATGGTTTTGGCATATTTACCTTCTCTCCCAGGTCATAAATCCATGGGGGTGTGGGTATGGATTTTTCTTTTTTATCACGGTAAGTTGCCGAGGCAAACAAGATTTCTCCTGGATAAGCCTGACACTCCAAACAGTTTGCAAAGGTGACGAGCGTCCTTTTTGATCCTAATACTTGGCGCCGGAATTTATGTAATTCAGCTTCCTTATGAACGCCATAATAACTTGAAATAAAATGTGGAGTTACCACAATCTTGCCTGCATCTGCCAAGTCTGTAAATCGGTGAATCTTGACTAGCTCCGGTAATTTATCCCTGAGCAAATTCCAAAACTGTAACTGTGGATTAGTGTCCGGCGGGCTGAGGTGCATTAGCAGTGGGGCTGGGCGTACCCCAGGAAGTAGTAAATCTTCATTGATCCATATTTCCAGAGGTTTGTTAAGTTGGTCACTCATTTTTTTTCTTCAGAGTAAATTTTTGTTTACTTTCAACCCAAATCTTGACAGGCGGGGGACTCTCGCCGCCGCCACTGAATTTTAACATAGGCAATCAAAATTTTAAGAGCAGGGGGTAGGGTACCGCTAGTATAGAGCGTCTTACGTTTAATTAGAACGAGCTACTTCTGTGTTGCTTGCAGTTGCACCCAAAGTGCGCCCAAGTTTAACTGCAAACCCACTAAAATTACTGCGGCGAATCTTGCTTAACCGCATCTTCAACCACAGGATGAATTAAAGCAGATCGCAAACCTTGCCGAATTTCCGAATTCAAATACCTGCGTTGCAAAACCTGCCATTTTTGCCAAGCTGCGTAGCGATTTTCGGCCAACAAACCAGCCAACTTGGGCAACTCTTTTTTCAGATCGCGATCGACAAAATCTGTCAAAAACTCGCCTAAAACTTCACTGTCTTGAATATCGCCCAAACATTCCTGAATAGCTTTTACATCTTCGACATAAACTTCGTAAGTCTCGCTGTAAAAATCCCCAAACAGATTCATCAAATAGCGAACCCGCTTCGCTTGCTTCCGCAAATCGTGCAGAATAGTTCCCTCGGCTGCTAACTTCTCTTCGACAGCCTCAGCATTTAAATCATCAACAACTTTAACTTTGCCATCTTCATATTCTGTACCCAACAGCCAAGCCGGATGCAGGAAAAACTCGCTGACTTGAGGTAACAGTAAATCTGGCAAAACCTCAGCAATTGGCAAATGTTCGATCGCCTGAAACTTCGGTTTTTCCAGCCAATCCTCGATCGACTGCTTCAGCGATTCGTAGCTTTTGTGCTCTAAAATCGCCCTCACCCCTTTTAAAGCCCGCTGGCGCTGTTTGAGCAAATTCAACAAAGCCTTATCCAAAACTTCCTGTTCGTCAGCCGGCAAATTCGGGTAATAGCGGTTTTGGAGACTTTCGAGCATCACATCCAAATCCCTGAGCGTTCCCAGAATCCGCCCCACCTTACCAATTTTACGTTCAGAACCCTCTTTTGGCCAATCTAAAACCGGAGCAAAACCAGTCACAGCCGATCGCAAACGTCTTAATCCCACGCGCATTTGATGAAGTTCTTCCGCGTCTTTGTCTTTGATAACTTCAGCCTCGTGTGCTACACTTTTGCGGAAATATTTCTCAATCGCTCCAGATGCAGCGTCTCCGAGAGTTTTAACTTGAGTTTTAACTTTTGCTGATGTTTTTACGTTCATGGCAGGTGTAGATTCCACTTTGCAGATCGACTTTAATCTCGATTTCAAAGCTTTGCTAATAAGGGGTTATATCCTAGCACACACTTTTAATTTAGGAAGCGCAACCCGAATAAATCTTAATATAAAGTGCTTGACAATTTCTACTTAATCAGCATTTAGGAATCTAAAATTTTCAATCTAAAATCTAAAATCTAAAATCTAAAATAGAATTACCCTCCCTCGCCCTTGAGCTAATAAAAATTGGATTTCTAGCGCGCTTTCCCAAATAGGTTAAGATCGCTGCAAACCGATATTTATTCGCCAAAGGGTGAGAGAGGGTGCGATCGGGAGGACAAGTTTTAAATTAAATCAAACCCGCCCAGGCTGCCCGACTTCAAAGAGGCAGTTTAGCCTTTCCAGTCTTTCTCAGATTGCTCGAGCACGTAGGTTGCTACATCCTCGATTTGTTCGGGCTTCAACTTGGCGCCGAAAGCAGGCATAGCATTTTTGCCCTTAGTTACCTGAGTGGTAATAGCTTCCAGAGAATTCATACCGTACTTCTCAAGAGCTTCCTTTTTCAAGGTTTTCATGGCCATAACCACGTTGCCGCCACCGATGTGACAAGCAGCACAGTTCGAGCTAAAGATTTTAGCTCCTTTAACCGCATCACCTGCCAAAGCAGGGCGACCAAAGCCGACGGTAAAAATTGCGAACGCTAATAGGGCGATCGATAAGAGTCTTTTCAACGCAGTTCTCCTCTAATGGACACGCAAATGGTGATTCTTTAGATATTTTACCTGTTAAAACAGGCGCGATCGCGCAGTCGTATCGCCTTCTTTCGAGTAATTTACCACTTTTTGGCAGTGGCAGTTCAACTCTCAAAATTCTCCACGCCCCAGCCCGGAGCTTTCTGAGCAGCCCGGATCACAAAAGCCGCTAAATTTTCAATCTCAGCCTGTGGCATCCAGCTTTCCGGCACTTGGCGGCACCAAAAAGTCTCCTCAGTACCGTCATAAGTCATCGGTTCTCTCAGATACCCCACCAGACTATTGATGTTGTTGCGGGGAGGCGTTGCCCCCTGGAGGTCAGCCAAAGACA
This sequence comes from Microcoleus sp. Pol17C6, assembly GCF_036701145.1. Classification (NCBI taxonomy): domain Bacteria; kingdom Bacillati; phylum Cyanobacteriota; class Cyanophyceae; order Oscillatoriales; family Microcoleaceae; genus Microcoleus; species Microcoleus sp. Pol17C6. The sequence continues at coordinate 51,335 of NZ_JAUBQH010000004.1, read as the reverse complement.
GAGATATCGTCGGATCGGGCAAATTAGCTCCTCCGACGTGACAATTCAAGCAATTTTGCTCGAACAAAACTTTGCCCGCAGACAAATCCTGAGCCGAAAACAAGCGAGTATGTCCCTCAGAGTCCAACTCCAGAGCCACAGGTTCGCTGGCTTGTAAATACCTATTCACGTAAGAATCGGCAGCAGCCAAAACAGGTTGAGGAGCCAACAGCACGATCGGCAAAATAATTAACATCCCCAACAGAAAGCAGACAAAAGCACCACGACGCAGCATGAGGGACTACAACCTTTTGCGAGAATCAATGAGCCGGAGGTAAATTTTAGATTTCAGATTTTAGAGCGAAAAACGACCAGCCAGCAATTCTTGCCCAACTTCAGCCCTCTCCCCATCCAAAATCCAAAATCTAAAATCTAAAATCTAAAATCGATTAGCGAGCGCCTTTGCCACCAGCCCACTGCTTGGAGACAATTTTCGGCTGCAACAGAATGTGACCGGCAATCGCGTACAAATCGTCATCCGAGAGATTTCTCATCTCAGCGAAAATATCTGCACTCTTCATGCTCGGATGCAGTTCCGAAATTTCCTCAAACCCGTCATAAGTGGTGGGATTTTTCATAAAGTCCACCAGCGACTCAATATTATTCCGGGGCGGGTTGGCCAAAGCCAGAGTTTCCGGACTCAAATTCACGTTCGGGTCAGTTTTGGTCATCCCCGCAGCGTGACATTGAGCGCAAGCCGAATTGAATAGGCGTTTGCCTTGCTGAACTTGTTTGAGGCTCAGCACCACTGGAGCACCCTTGTCATTCAAAGTCACAGTGCGAAGTTCAGGACTCAGTTCGACAGCCATCGCACTGCTGACAAATAACTGAAAGCTCAAGAATACAGCGGTCAGAGCAATGAAATATCTTTTAAGCATGGTTCTCCTTAAAAAAATCCGGCAAATTATTGAACGCTAAGAGAGTATAGCTGGCAAACAGATTTGTGTTCAAAATTCCCTCTTTCTGCAACTACTGGCGAAAGTTGGTGCAGCCATACCTTTAAAGGTAGAGGAATTTTGCGATCTAATCTGCACGAAGTTTTGAGTCGCGCCTTTTTTCGAGAGTGGACATAATTGCCTTAACATCCTCCAAAGCCAAACGGGTTTGAGGGTGCTTGTAGGCAATTTCCAACTCATCGCACAAGCGGATCACATCTTCAACAGGGACGTTGAAGTCCTCTGCTATTTCTGCGATGGACAGGTCTGCAAAACCCATAATTTTTAGGTCGCTGACAGGTCAAAATTGAGTTGACGGCTATTAACTGAAAGCCGGACAATTTTAGAAAGCGCTGTTAGCTTGTTCTGTTAGTTTGTTCTGAGATGTTGTTCGATCGCAAGCTAACTAACCGCTAACTGCTACTAGGCATTTTTGCCCAGCCAAACTCCAGGGCCAATCAACTTCCGATCAATATCATCCCACTGCTGCGTCGTTATTACCAATAGGAGTTGCGCGGATGGGGCTCAAAAGCCGGTGTCTGCGTGAACGTCTCGTTACCAAACTCAATATTGTTGGTAGAAACCGGGTTTTTCGCAATTCCTCAGCAATTTCCTCTGTGCCCCGGACTCACCAACAGACAATCCTCCGGCGCAGCAGCTTAGGGAGAAAGTTTGAAAGCGTGAGTCTGCGGGGGCAAAGCGTGGTTATCGCTGGCTTCGAGGGCGGGGAATTCCGAGTCTGCCAAGAAAGGCTGGGGCTGGTGGAGGCTGATGAGCTGACCGAGAGTTTTCTTTAATTGAGTCCGGGGTACAATCAAGTCTACAAAACCGTGGGCGAAGGAGTATTCGGAAGTTTGATAATTTTCCGGCAGCTTTTCCCGCAGAGTTTGCTCGATTACCCGGCCGCCCGTAAAGGCCACAGTAGCTTTTGGCTCTGCAATTATAATGTCTCCCAGCATGGCAAAACTGGCGGTGACGCCGCCGGTGGTCGGGTGGGTCAAAATCGGGATGTAAAGCAGTCTCGCTTCCCGGTGGCGTTCCAGAGCCCCGGAAATTTTAGCCATTTGCATCAAGCTGAGCATTCCTTCTTGCATTCTTGCACCACCGGAAGCGCAGACAATGATCACGGACAAGCGTTCCCGCGTGGCGTGTTCGATGAGGCGAGTCAGCTTTTCTCCGACAACTGATCCCATGCTGCCGCCGATGAACTGAAATTCCATGACTCCGAGGGCGACTGGCAAATTTTCTAGTTTGCCGATGCCTGTTTCTACGGCGTCTAGGTGGCCTGTTTTTTCTTGAAATTCTCGGAGTCGATCGCTATATTTTTTGCGATCGCGAAATTTCAGGGGATCGGTGGCGTGCAGTCCTTCGTTAAGGGGCACCCAGGTATTGGGATCGATCAACTGCTCGATGCGATCGTCACTGTAAACTCTGATATGATGCCCGCATTCCAAGCAAACCATTTGATTTGCTCGCAGGTCTTTGGTATAACTCAGGGCATCGCAAGCTTCGCATTTATTCCAAAGTCCGTCCGCAATTTCTCGTTCCGGCCGTTCTTGGGAGTTCGGTACTGATTTTCGTCGATTTGCAAACCAATCAAATAGAGACATTAAAACTTGGTAATTGGTAATTGGTAATTGGTAATTGGGAATTGGTAATTGGTAATTAGTAATTGTTAGTTGTTAGTTGCTAGTTGTCAATTGCTAGTTGTTCAGTGACTAATGACTAATGACTAATGACTAATCACCAGATTCTGGCTCATCTTCAACTGGACTGATGAGGAGCGATGCTGTTCGCTGGTGTTCTGGAAGAACTTGCAGGGCTGTAGCACTTCCAGCCCCGAAATAAGATGCTATGCCCAAGTCTACAATCCGGGCCGGGATTTCATGAGCAGCTAGGAGCTGCTGCATTAATTCCGCTTCCCAACGAAAGCTAGTAGTTGTAAGTGTAATCCAAGACACGGAACAATTTTACCAATTTTTGAGACAATGTTATGTTCGATCGCGCCTGACTACGGGCACATCAGAAACTAAAATTCGGGAAAAACAACTGCCAGTAACTAGATAAGATCGCTTCGCCCCACAGAGCAGTAATTGCTGTACCGAGAGCCAGAAACGGGCCGAAAGGCATGGGTTGACGCCGATCGAGTAACCCGATAGCGATCGCCCCGCCACCGACAAAAGCCCCGGCGACACAGGCGATAAATCCCGCTAGCAGCAAGTATTTCCAACCCAGCCAAGCTCCCATCAAGGCGGCCAATTTTGTATCTCCGGCGCCCATAGCATTCTGCCCCAGCCCGATCGTCCCGGCAAGTCCGATCGCGTCAAACAGCCACAACCCGACAACTGCTCCCGCGATCCCATCGAGTACCAGATAGTGTATCGAGTCGATCAAACTAAATGTCGGCCACCAACCTTTCGCCACCTGGAAAACCAATCCGAGCACCAAACCCGATCGAGTTAAAGAATTAGGCAAAGTCATTGTATCGCAATCAATCAAAGACAAAGCCAACAGCCAGCTAAACAAAGCCCAAAAACCAAGAGTTTGCACTGTTACGCCAAACCGCCAAAAGATTAGCAAAAAGAGCAAACCCGTAGCTGCTTCCACCAGTGGATAACGGACAGAAATCCCACTGTGGCAGTGATTGCAGCGTCCCCGCAGCCATAGCCAACCGAAAACGGGTATATTTTCGTAATTTCTGAGTTGATTTAAACATTTGGGACAGCGAGAAGGAGGGTGGATCACCGACAAACCCGCAGGCAACCGATAGACTACCACATTTAGAAAGCTGCCAATAGCCGATCCGACAATAAAGACGATCGCCGTGACAAGGCAATTAAAGATTATTTCCATTAAGTTGACTGTTGACTGTTCACTTTTGACTGCGGTTATGTATCTGTTGTCAGTTGTCAGCAGCGCTGTTTCATTCTCTTGTAGGGGCAGCAAAGAGTGGCTGCCCCAATCCCACCAAATGCCTAAAATATCCTGGATGGGTCTGGTCGGCATTCTTCGCACGACAAGAGTCAAAACGTGGGTTTTCCTGAGAATGAAACAGCCCTGAGTTGTCAGTTGTTAGAGCCTGTACGGTCAATTACCCATCATAAAAGGTATTAATAGTCAAAAATGCAAGTTTTCATAAAATCCTGAAAACATGGCTCTTCACTAGAAACCTATTTTAGTGCGAGCGTTCGAGCGGACATAATATTAGTTACTAATTACCAATTACCAATTCCCAATGCTCAATTATCAATTATCACCAATGACCAATTAGCAATTAATACATTTGAGATTCAATTTCGTCAAAAGTAACAAAACGTTCACCCGGCAATAAAATCGGCTGCGAAGCAAAAATTACCTGGCCTCGATCGCTTCCTTGACTGACAACTACACCCGCCGGACGCTGCATCTGCTCGGAATGCACTTTCAGATACATACCATAGGCCGATCGAGCAGCTCGGATCAAATCGGGAGCTAGCAAGCTGTGAGTCTCGGAAGTTTCTATAGTGGGTTCTGGGTTGGGCTGGTATGGAGTCACTGGAAACTTATCATAATGGTATAGGTCGAGTTATTGGTGTAGCATCTCGATTGATCGAACTTACCCTATTTTTTAAGAATAAACTTAGGTGGAAATTATTAATAGATTAACCTACAATCCTCCCTTGGCTGCGATCGAACTGCGACTGCGATCGCTCCTTTCGGCTCAACTGTACGCTGCTGCGTGGGTAGATCCGTCCCCCGCAACGCTAATGGGGGTTTTCGATCACCTGCGAACTCTGCGCTACATCCTCCACGACTACGTGCCCAGGCCAGTGTCCGAATCTCCGCCCAACCCGGGCGAGGTGCGCTACCAGTGGCAAACAGGCACATTGCTGTTCACGGATTTGGCAGGGTTTACCTCGCTGTTGGAAGCGAACGCGACCCAGGGGCGCAAGGGAGCTGAAAGCCTGCTGGGCGTGATTAACGACTATTTTGCCTCAATGATTGAAATTGTGAGCAAATCGGGCGGGGATTTGCTGGAGTTTACCGGAGATGCGATGCTTGTGCAGTTTCTATCAGGAGTTTACCAAGAGGATACAGCGAGGGCGGTGCGGGCGGGTTTGCGGATGCAGCGGGCGATGGCTGAATTTGCCAATATTGAAACGGCGCGGGGTGTTTTCTCTTTGAGGATGCGGGTGGGCATCCACTGCGGCCGCTACATTAGTGCTGACATCGGTACACCGCAGCGGATGGCTCACGTACTGCTGGGACATTCAGTCCAGCAAGCCAAGCAAACTGAGGGTTCTGGGAGTGTGGGGCGGGTGTGTGTGACTGAAACTGCTAGAGAGTCTTTGGGAGAGCAATTTCGCTTTGAACCCGGGAAACAGGGTTATTTTTTGGTGGCGGACGATTTCACGGACGATCGACTCGGAGAGTATGATATCACTTTGACTGGGCGGCGGATGCCGAGTTCGGTATTGCTCGATCGCAGCGTTGCGGGCTTGGTAAAAGAAATCGGGGAAGCTGTGAATCGGCTTGAACCTCTTGCTAGTTATATTCCCAACACTATCCTGAGACTGCTGGTGGAAAATGCAGACAGGCGGAAAATTCCGCCGGATTTTCCTGAACCGACCGTGATGTTTGTCAACTTGATAGGTTTACCGGAGTCTGTGGAGAAAGCTTCGCCGGACGAAGAAGTCAACCTGGTAGTGGGTTTTTCTCGGGTGTTTGCGTTGATCGATGCTGTAGTCTCAGCTAAAGGGGGCGTGTTGCAAAAAGTAACGGCGCACTTAGATGGTTCGGATATGCTGATTTATTTTGGCGTGCCCGACGCTCACACGGATGACACCAGCCGCGCGGCTAGTGCCGCGATTGCAATCCGAGATATCATTGCTGGTTTGCCTCTGGTAATTATCGCGGGTGAAGAAATAAAAGTAAGCTGTCAAATTGGGCTGTCCCTGGGGCCGGTGTTTGCTGCTGAGGTTGGGGAACCGCGAGGGCGCAGGGAGTTTAATATCCTCGGGGATACGGTGAATACGGCTGCTCGGTTGATGAGCAAGGCGGGGGAAAACCAAATTTTGATTGCTGAAAGGGTGTATGAGTCGATCGATCTCAACTTCATTTGTGAGGCTTTGGGATCTGTTGCTCTGAAGGGGAAATCTGCTCAAACTCCGATTTTTGCTTTGCAAGGTGCAAAAGGGGAGAAGGGAAAAGGGGGCGTTTAAATAACTTTGCTGGCTAATAATGGCATACTACTGGTCAATTGAGAGCATGACAAACCATTACCGCATCATTAATAATGATGCGCGAGCGTACCCCAAAATATTTAAATACGGTAAATCGATAAAATTAGCGTATATAGCCTGTAATACTCCAACAACGATCGCGATCGTTGGTGCTGGCTTTAGTGGTTCTCTAGTAGCGACTAACCTGTTAAACGGAACTTACCCCCTGCGAGGGTTGTTCTGGGGGCTGTATTCTTTGTTCAGTCTCGGTTTTAGCGACTTGACTGCCGACAAACCGTAGTCATTTATTTAAGATTTTCTTAATATTTAGGCCCAGAGTATTGTTCTCTGATGAATTTAAGCAAAAACTCCGCCACATAAGGGTTGTAAGAGATTGTAGTCATGTAAAAGACTTGGACGCTCCGGGCAAGTCTCACCTCGCAATGGTTTCAGACGGAACTTACCCCGCACACGGGGTAAGTCCCGGTTAAAAACAGCTAACCGCCCCCTGCTAATCAAGCTGATTGAGCGCGAGCGCCATATTGGCAAGGGAGTTGCCTATAGCACCACCAAAAGTCGAGTTGGTTTTTTTAACCATTGATCTTGAGTGTGCCTTGCTGTAAGATAAAATTCAGCTATACTACGGTAAACCAATCGATTTATAGTATGAAATGCGTAAGTCCTAATTAAACCAGACATTTAGCAAGGAATTGAGGAGACGAATCATGAGCAAGTGGTTTGCCATTGCCAGACGTAGGTTGCTGCTATTTTTTATTTCCGGGCTGTTTCTAGCGGTATTAGTCAATGCCTGTACTAATTCTGCCTCTCCTGGAACTGGCACTACAGCAGCATCGGCAGGCTCATCTCCTACGGCAGTTCCTACGGTAGTACGTTTAGATTATGCCTACTACAATCCTGTCAGTCTTGTGTTGAAAGAGAAAGGCTGGCTGGAGGAAGACTTAGCCAAAACCAATATCAAAGTGGAATGGGTGCTCAGTCAAGGTAGTAACAAGGCATTAGAGTTTCTCAATGGCAGCAGCATAGACTTTGGCTCGACTTCAGGTGCTTCCGCACTGATTGCCAAAGCCAATGGCAATCCCATCAAGTCTATTTACGTTTACTCGAAGCCCGAATGGACAGCATTAGTAACTACGGCGAATTCTTCGATTCAAAAAGTCGCCGATCTAAAAGGCAAGAAAGTTGCAGCAACGCGCGGAACAGATCCGTTTATTTTCTTGTTGCGTGCCTTGGATCAAGTCGGTTTGACTACCAAAGATGTAGAAATTGTGCCTTTGCCGCACGCTGACGGTAAAGCTGCCCTTGAGAAAGGCGATGTCGATGCCTGGGCTGGTCTCGATCCATTTATGGCACAGACAGAAGTAGAAAAAGGCTCGAAACTCTTCTTCCGCAATCCCAAACTAATTAGTCAAGGCTTTTTGAATGTCCGCGAGGCATTTGCCAAACAATATCCTGAACAAGTTAGTCAAGTGCTAACCGCCTATGAGAAGGCACGGAAATGGGCGATCGCAAATCCTAGTGAACTAAAGCAAGTGGTGATTAAAGCATCGAAGCTGACAGAAGCGGTAGCAACTAAACAATTAGAGGAGCGAACCGATATATCAAACTCATCGATTGGTGACGAACAAAAAGCCGTTATTAGTGCTGCTGGGGATGTCTTGAAAAAAAGTGGCGTGATCGAGGATTCCGTTGATGTCATTACAGTAGTTAACAATTTAATAGATCCGCAGTATCTGGCAAAGGTTGCCAAGTCATAAGTAAAAAAAATCTGCTGTGGATATACACCAACTCACCAACGCATATCAGAAATTTAAAATTGAAAAATTGAAAAATTAAAAATAAATTCATCATTTTTAATTTTGCATTTTTAAATTTCAATTCCGAGCCAAAGCTATCTATGCAGAACAGCCAACACTAAGTTATGGAACAAAGACTTGCGATCGCAATGCCAAGCGCACAAACAGGTAATATTTGGCAATTCCTCAGCCGTCTGGGCAGAGCAAAAGGCTTGCTCTTGCCAGTCTTTCTCTTAATATTGTGGGAAAGCCTGTCTAGGTTTGGCTTGGTTGCTCCTAACTTGTTACCTGCTCCCTCAACTATTCTTATAACAGTTTGGCAACTCGGTGCAGCAGGGGAACTATGGCAGCACATCGGCATTACCCTCTATCGAGTCTTTGTTGGCTTCCTAATTGGTACATTTTTTGCCACTCTTCTAGGAGGATTAACAGGCTATTCTTCCCTAATTCACGATTTACTAGACCCGCTTTTGCAATCACTTCGTAACATTCCTTCGCTGGCATGGGTGCCACTATTTATCCTCTGGATGGGAATTAATGAGCCTTCCAAAATTGCTCTGATTGCCGTTGGAGTCTTCTTCCCCGTTTACTTAAATCTGATGAGCGGCATTCACAATGTCGATCGCAAATTGGTTGAGGTTGGCAAAATCTATAGACTTAATGATTGGCAGCTTATCAGTCGCGTGTTCTTACCCGCGACATTGCCGGCCTACATAGTCGGTTTGCGAAGTGGCTTGGGTTTGGGCTGGATGTTTGTCGTGGCGGCTGAATTGATGGGAGCCAGTCAGGGTTTAGGCTTCTTATTAATCGACGGGCAAGCGACTGGACGACCCGCCATCACCCTCGCCAGCATTCTCTTGTTTGCGATTTTCGGAAAAGTGACTGACTCAATTATTGGCCTTGCATCGCATAGGCTACTCCATTGGCAGGATGTTCACGCTTCCAAGCATTAGTTCAAAGCATTAGTTTTAAGCATTCATTCAAAGCGCCAAGGAGGAAACATATATGCTAATCATCGAAGGACTGCATAAGCGATTTAAAAATGGTTTTGTAGGATTGGAGTCTATTAATTTAACTGTTAATCGTAGCGAAATTGTTAGTTTAATTGGTACGAGTGGTTGTGGCAAAAGTACACTTTTACGGATCGTTGCTGGATTAGATATGCCAACTTATGGAGATGTGCAAATTGACGATATTCGCATTAGCAAAGCTCATCCAGAAATTGGTGTAATATTTCAAGAACCTCGGCTGATGCCTTGGTTAACCGTCTGGGAAAATGTGCAGTTTGGTTTGCATCATTTACCGAAGGATGAACGCAGGGCACGGGCAAGTGATGCTCTAGTTAAGGTTGGATTACAAGATTTTGCTCGTTTGCTGCCGCGCCAACTATCAGGAGGAATGGCTCAACGGGTGGCGATCGCCCGTGCCCTCGTCACTAATCCTTCTATTTTGTTGCTAGACGAACCCTTTAGTGCTCTCGATTCCTTTACTAGAATGCAGCTACAGGATCGTCTGTTAGAAATTTGGCAATCGGATCGCCAGACCATGATTCTTGTGACCCATGATGTTGAAGAAGCACTGATTTTAAGCGATCGCGCGATCGTTATGCGTGGCAACCCTGGACGCATCCATCTTGAGCTAGATATCGATCTTCCCCGTCCCCGCAGGCGTACCGATCGCGATTTGCAATATTGGAAAGAAAAATTATTGAGTACCTTGGATTTATCCAATACGCAAACGGTTCCCTTAGAGGTTTAAATCCCAGGCTGAGATCGCAATCAACATCTAAATATAGGCAAGGGAAACGCCACTCCGATCTCTCGCCCTGAGCGAAACCCAAGGGCTGATATCTAATCCGTTGACATCGAAATTATTCTCTCTCTCTTCTCTTTCTCTGTGTCCTCTGTGCCCTCTGCGGTTTAATCATTCCCATACAACCGGAATTGATATGACGCACCAGACAATCGTTTTTCAAATGTCCAACAGCTTATCTCAAAACCTAAATCCTAACTCAGCCAAAATTGACTTCAATCATGACTACTAAAATACTCCCAAGCTACGATCCAACCCTCTTTCAAGGAGCCATTTCTTATTACCTGCAATATCGACCGCGCTACCCAAATGCTCTTTACGATTTAATCTCACAGGAATTTCAATTAGACGGGCAAGGCAAGCTTCTCGATCTCGGCTGTGGGATTGGCTTGGTAGCGATCGCCTTACACGATCGATTTCAATCTGTTTTGGGTATCGATCCCGATACAGAAATGCTCGAAGTTGCCAAGCAAGAAGCTAAACTGGCTCATGCTTCAAATATCACTTGGGTAAGAGATTTAGCAGAAAATATTTCCCCGGCAATGGGTACATTTTCCCTTGTCACCATTGGTCGTGCTTTTCATTGGATGGATCAAGAATTGGTGCTACAGCGTAGCTACGATTTGCTCGAACGCACCAGTAACGCTAATAAGGGGATAGCGATTATTCAAACTGAAAAAGATATTTGGTCAAATGACTCTGTTTGGGCACAAAATGTGCTAGCTACGATCAAACGGTGGCTAGGAGAAGAGCGGCGTGTGGGATCGAGCAGCGTTCCTTTGCTCTACAAGTCGGATTTAGAAGTTTTGGATCGATCGCCATTCGTTCGGATTAAGCGCCATAAGATTGACTTTCAAAAACACTGGACGATAGATAATTTTATTGGTTATCTCTACTCCACCGCTTACTGCCGTCGCGATTACTTTAATGGCGATACTTCCGTATTTGAGGCTGAAGTTAAAGCAGCAATTCTCAGTGCAGAACCTTCAGGTCAGTTTGTTGAAGATGTACCTATTTCTGTTTACTTGGGTTTTAAGGACTGACCAACCTATAGGAATCCTAAATCATTTGTACCTCATTACTTCCCTCAATTTTGTATCATCAATATGAACATATCCCTTGTAGACTCGAAAAGCACAACACAACAAGACAGCAAGCAAGATTATGTAGCGATCGCGAGATCGCTTGCTCAAGAATTTGCTGCTACTGCCATCGAACGAGATCGTGTTGGCGGTACGCCAAAGTATGAACGCGATCGCCTTCGTTCTAGCGGTTTGCTCGGTTTGATTATCCCTAAAGAATATGGCGGTATTGGCGAAACGTGGATTACTGCACTCCAAATTTCCCGCGAGTTGGCAAAGACTGATAGTTCTCTAGCCCATGTTTACTCCTATCACCATTTAGGGGTTGTTATCCCGCATCTTTTTGGCACGGAGGAGCGCAAAGCGCACTTCTACAAAGATACGGTGACAAACAATTGGTTTTGGTGCAATGCTCTCAATCCCCTCGATCGCCGTGCGACTTTAACTCCTGATGGTACAGGCTTTTTACTAAACGGTACAAAAAGCTTTTGCTCTGGCTCTAAAGATTCTGATATCTTACCCATCACTGCAGTTCGTCAAGATACCTCCGAACTCACTATTATTGTAATTCCCACTCAAAGAGAGGGAATACAAATTCATGACGATTGGGATAATATGGGGCAACGTCAAACCGATAGCGGTAGTATTAGCTTTGACCAAGTGCGCGTTTATGACTCGGAAGTGTTTGGCGATCGCACCCGTGCTGATATTCCTTTCCGTACTTTACGAGCTTGCTTGACGCAAATAAATCTTGCCCATATTTATCTGGGTATTGCGGAAGGAGCATTTGCTGCAGCCAAAGACTATACTTGCACCGAAGGACGACCCTGGTTGACTTCCAATGCTCCTAGTGTGACGCAAGATCCCTACATTCTGAAACACTACGGAGAAATGTGGGTCGATCTGCAAGCGGTTAGCAGTTTGACCGATCGAGCCGCGGCCATTGTGCAAGCAGCTTGGGAAAAGGGCATAGATTTAACAATAGAAGAACGTGGAAAATGCGCGATCGCGATCGCCACGGCAAAGGTTGCTGCCACAAAAATAAGTTTAGATGTGACAACTCGCATTTTTGAAGTGATGGGGGCGCGTGCTACCACAAGTAAATATGGTTTCGATCGCTACTGGCGTAATCTCAGAACCTTTACGCTACATGATTCTGTTGACTATAAAATTCACGATCTGGGTAACTGGGTACTCAACGATCTGCTCCCCAATCCCAGCTTTTATACGTAAAAAACATCCTTTTTGAAGGATGTTTTATCTTCACTCGGCGGTATCTCAGCTTTTTATGCAGATAGCAGCAGAGCTAGATGCTACTTTTTCTTCTGCGCGTGCAACTTATACATTACCACTGAATATTAATCATTCAAGTAACTAGATAAGTCAGACAAGCAACAATTTACACAATCTGCTTGCATTTTTGAAGTCCTTTGTGGAATAATAGGAGCTTGTTAGTGTAAACTACGGTTTATCGGTCGGCTTATTGTAGCTTACTCATCAATAATGATTAGTTCAGCTTTTACATGGTTATTGCGTTTTTTTGTTTTCAATACTTGAAGCTTAGGAAGGAACAGTGTTAACCCGATTAAGAGAAAACCCATTTTTAGCTAAATTGAGGCATTTTGGGAGCAAACTCAAACCTAGTTCAATCAAGACCTTTGCTTGGCTTTTTGCAGTTGGCTTCAGTTTGAGTTTAACCGTTTCTGCCTGTAGTCCTACTCAGCAAACAAATACAACTACTGCCCCGACTTCTGCTGCCACATCGGTGGCTAGTTCTAACTCACAACAGAGCAATGTAATTAGGATCGGCTATCAAAAATATGGAACCCTAAGTATCCTTAAATCACGGGGAAGTTTAGAGAAACGTTTGGCTTCCCAAAGCACTTCTGTACAGTGGCTTCAATTTCCCGCTGGCCCTCAATTACTGGAAGCTTTGAATGCAGGCAGTATTGACTTTGGCCATACAGGAGAAGCGCCGCCTATTTTCGCACAAGCTGCTGGCGCACCATTGGTATATGTTGCTAATGAGCCTCCTAATCCTAAAGGTGAAGCTATCTTAGTACCGAAAGATTCTCCTATTCAAGATGTGGCTGGGTTGAAAGGCAAAAAAGTTGTATTTAACAAAGGTTCAAATGTGCAATACCTCGTGGTAGAAGCATTAAAAGCAGCCGGATTAAAATATAGCGACATTCAGCCTATTTATCTGCCCCCAGCAGATGCGCGCGCAGTTTTTGAACAAGGTAGTGCTGATGCTTGGGCAATTTGGGACCCGTTTTTTACCGTAGCGAAACGAGCTACAGGAGCTCGCGTTCTTAAGGATGGAGAAGGGCTTGTAGCTAATCGGGAATTCTATCTAGCTGCTCAACCTTTTAACGAGCAATATCCCGACCGAATTAAGGCAATTTTAGAGGAACTTCAAAAAGTAGATGAATGGGCAGCAGCTCAACCAACTGAAGTGGCAAAACTGCTCTCTCCTGAGCTTGGTATTGATGTTCCAACTTTAGAGGAAATCTCACGGAGACGGCCTTACGGTGTGCAGCAAATTACGGATGAAGTCGTTACTTATCAGCAAAAAGTTGCTGATACTTTCGTGGATTTGAAGCTGCTTCCCAAACAGGTAAAAATTAGTGAAGTGGCTCAGGTAACTAAACAATAAATAGTGATGGAGACTCAGGAAAATGGAATTATTTTGGTTTATACCAACTCACGGAGACGGACATTATTTAGCTTCAGGAATTGGAGGGAGAGCTTGCAGTTTTTCCTACTTAAAGCAAATCGCCCAAGCCGTTGACCATTTAGGATTTACGGGTGCTCTGCTGCCGACTGGACGCTCATGCGAAGACGCATGGGTAGTAGCTTCATCTCTAATGTCTGTAACGGAAAAAATGCGTTTTTTAGTTGCGATTCGTCCGGGATTAATGTCTCCTGGGGTAGCAGCACGGATGGCAGCAACGTTTGATCGGTTATCTAACGGACGCTTATTGATTAATGTGGTGACAGGCGGCGATCCGGTAGAATTAGCAGGAGATGGAGTGCATCTCAGTCACGATGCTCGTTATGAATTAACGGATGAATTCTTGACAGTTTGGAGAGCGATGCTTGAAGGTAGTAACTCCAATGACGTGCGAGATAAAGAAGTCGATTTTAGCGGTGAATATCTCCAAATTAACGGCGGTAAAGTTCTCTTCCCACCTGTACAAACTCCCCATCCTCCTTTGTGGTTTGGCGGTTCATCGCCCATAGCACAACAAATTGCGGCTAAGCATATTGATGTCTATCTGACTTGGGGAGAACCGCCACAACAAGTGGCAAAAAAAATTGAAGCTGTGAAAAAATTAGCAGCAGAACAGGGTAGAACTGTGCGGTTTGGGATTCGCCTTCATGTCATTGTGCGCGAAACTGAAAGCGAAGCTTGGGAGGACGCAAATCGGTTGATTAAATATGTTGATGAAGATGCGATCGCAGCCGCCCAAAAAGCTTATGCCAGAATGGACTCTGAAGGGCAAAAGCGGATGACAGAACTGCACGCAGGCAACCGCGAAGCTCTAGAAATTAGCCCCAATTTGTGGGCTGGAATTGGGTTAGTAAGAGGCGGTGCCGGTACTGCCTTAGTGGGAGATCCCGATACCGTTGTTGCACGAATGTTGGAATATTGCGAATTGGGAATTGAAACTTTCATTTTTTCCGGTTATCCCCACTTAGAAGAAGCGTATCGAGTCGCTGAATTGCTATTCCCCCGCTTGCCGTTGAAGAACCAACCACCTGCAAATCAACCGCAAATGTTTAGTCCTTTTGGCGAAATTGTTGCCAACGATAAGTTTCTCCAACAAAAACAAGTTATTCCTACGAGCGCATCATGAACAAAAAATGGCTCAAAAACCCCTATTTTCAGCAGGTGATTCCCTGGATTGTACCGATTGTGCTGATTGTTAGCTGGCAACTTTTAGTGCAGGTGGGTTGGCTTTCGACAAGAGTTTTACCCGCACCAACAGGTGTTTTAAGTGCAGGAGTTAGATTGGCAATTACCGGGGAACTGTTTCACCATATCGGAATTAGTGCTTGGCGTGCCGTCGTTGGTTTCATCATCGGCGGAGGAATTGGTTTAACTCTTGGTTTCCTCAACGGTCTTTCTCCAATCGCAGAAAAGCTGCTAGATACTTCTGTACAAATGGTTCGTAATGTTCCCCACCTCGCCTTAATTCCCCTAGTAATTTTATGGTTTGGAATTGGCGATGTAGCTCGGTTATTTTTGGTGGCTTTGGGTGTGTTTTTCCCAATGTATATCAATACATTTCATGGCATCCGCAGCGTCGATGCCGGATTGATTGAAATGGGAAAAGTCTATGGTTTGAGTCCTACATCTCTTTTGTGGCAAGTTATTCTGCCTGGGGCTTTGCCTTCAATTTTGGTAGGCGTGCGATATTCTTTGGGGATTATGTGGCTGACGCTGATTGTCGCAGAAACAATTGCTGCCGATTCTGGTATTGGTTACATGGCAATGAATGCTCGCGAGTTCTTGCAAACTGATGTTGTGGTGTTGAGCATTATTATGTATGCTTTGTTGGGTAAGTTTGCAGATGCGATCGCCAGAAAGTTAGAAAAGAAATGGCTGGCTTGGCATCCCAATTATCAGCCCGCTTAGCTATAAAAAAGCAGGAATAAGAAAGAAAAATGAGAGTGTCCCCTTTTTCTTTCTTAGTTTCTCTAGAAATGCTGTCCTTCACGATCTGCTCAGTTAGTGTTTTTTACGTATAAAAGCTGGGATTGGGGAGATGATCGTTGAATACCCAGTTACCCAGATCGTGAATTTTATAATCAAGAGAATCATGTAGCGTAAACGTTCTCAGATTACGCCAGTAGCGATCGAAACCATATTTGCTGGTGGTAGCACGCGCCCCCATCACTTCAAAAATGCGACTTGTCACATCTAAACCTGTTTTTGTGGCAGCAACCTTTGCTGTTGCGATCGCTGCCTGCTCGACAACTTCAATGATCTCCAGTCCTAATACACGATCCATGCTGAATGTTTTCTCCTATTGCACGTCCTGGCTACTCCACGGCTTTGGAGGGGCTCACTGCCTGTGAGTCGGATTTTGAGCTTTTTAGCCAACATGGCCAACAGGTCTATGAAACTCACGACCGTGAGAGCGAAGACTAGGAATTTTCTATCCCATCATGGTTTTGACGGCGAGGATTACAACAGTCGCCAAAAAAATCCGACGTAACCAGCGATTGCTAAGTTTGAGAGCCACCTGTGAGCCGATGATGCCCCCAATAAACATGGCAATACCTAAGATGATGCCCAATCGATAATCAACGATGCCAGCCGCTGTGAAAACCCCCGTTGCCACGAGCGAGGAAAAGATATTCACCAGCTTGGTTGTAGCGATCGCTTCCACAAAAGTCATCCGAAAGAGCGCCACATAGGCAGCCGTTAGCAAGGTGACGTACCCGCCACTGAAAAAACCACCATAGATACCCAGCCCAAACGTTGCCACATAACCGAGTAATTGGGCTGCCCGTGATGGGCGATCGGCTGCCGGAAGAACGCCACCTCGATGATTCGCGATCGAGAAAACAGCAACCGCAATCATGGCAGCCGAAACAATCTGCGGTAAGGACTTTGACGGTATTACCAGGACTAATCCTGCTCCTAGAATTGAGCCAATCAGAGTCAGCCCAATCAAGAGAGGCAAGCGTCTTAGATTAATCGTCTGTTGCTTCAGAAACGGTAACGTTGCACCAATACTCATAAACGTGAGTGCCAGCATATTAGTGGCTAAAGCCGTGCGCGGTGCAATGCCCATCTGCAACATTACAGGCACCGTAATTAAGGAGGTGCTGCCTGTAATGACGCTGATCGTGCTGGTCGCTAAAAAAACTGTAATCAGGATCAGTAGTTGAAGGGAAACCATATAGGTTCTATAAGTTCCCTTACGCTAATTGGGTAGCCGAAACAAAGGTCGTAACCGCACCCCGATCGCAGTTCCCAGGAGTGCAGCCACAATCCACAGCCAGCCGTGCAAACTGGTAGACGCGATCGCCCCAAAGAACCCACTCACATTGCAACCGTAGGCAAGAAATGCACTGTAGCCCATCAGTAAGCCACCTAATATCGCCGCCGCTAGAATCTGTTTGGAAGGCCCAAAAGTTGGAACCCATCGCCCTGCTAACCCTGCAGCCAGCAGCGATCCTAGAACGATCCCACCATTCATCACCGAACTGGCATCTGCAAACACGCCATTTGTGAGAGCAGCCTGAGCGTTGGCAGTCTTCCAAAATGGGCTGCTGGTAGAGTCCCACCCCAAAAACGATGCAATCTCAGCCGCCCACAGCGCAAAGCCCCAGGTAATCCGCCAGGGTTGGCCAGACACGATCAGCGTCAGCCAGTTGAGGAGTGACAGCGCGATCGCACCTGTGAGTAGCGACCAAGGGCCGTAAATTAGCTGAGTTAGCGAGGAGGGGAAAAGCGGAGGGGAAGAAGTTAGGCCAGGAGAAGAAAAAGCTTTTGCAGAAGGGAAAATGCGCTGGAGGGCAACAAACAAAGCAGCGAAAATTGTCAGTTGCAAAACCACTGCCCAAAACCAGCCAAGATTATCCGCCAAAGAAATCGCCGGCAAAGCAGGCAAATTCACCCACAACTGTCGGGTTAAGCTAGCTCCAAATGCCCCAATGCAAAATGTCACCAGCGTCACCAGCAGAGTGAGACTGCCAGAACCAAGGGTATACAAAGTACCACAGCCGCAGGCCCCCCCAAGCTGCATCCCAATCCCAAACAGGAAGGCACCGATCGCCCCTTGAACGCCTACAGGAGAAACAGCACCCCGCACTTGCTGCCCAAATACCGTTCCGGCTGCCAGAGTCGGCGCAAACAGAACGGTAGCGATCGCCAGCATGATAATTTGTGCGATCGCTCCCCGCGCGTCTCTATGCACAAGTAACTTGCGGTAGGCACTGGCAAAGCCAAAGCTAGAATGGTAAAGTGTTAGCCCCAGCAACCCACCAATCAAGAACAATAGGCTTTGCTGCCAACCATAACGATTGAGTGTAATTGCCCCAACAGTAAAAAGTGCTAAGGCGATCGCAATTATCAAGCGATCGGGACGAAAAGGAGCCCATAACGGCTCACCAGAAACTGATGAACTCATTTTTACTACTTTTTAGGTGGGTTTTTCGGTTGTTCCGGTGGCGGATCGCAACTGCCTAAAGCGGGTTGACTTAGCGGTACAAAATCCAACCCAAATATTACTGCCAGAGTAGCAAAAACAACAAGTGATGAAATCCAAACTTTCATACATTACACCTTTAAATGTTGAACAGCTTAGCACCAAATAACTAAACTTTTTCCGGCCCAGTTTCAACTGGCAAATTAGACGTACTGTACTCAGTCCAAGAACCGTCGTATATCCGAACTTTAGGATATCCCAAAAGATGTTTTAGCACCACATACTGTAATGTTGCTTCACGCCCAGTGCTGCATGACACAATCACATCATCTGAAGGCTTAATCTTCTTGTCCGCCAGGATTTTGCGAATCTCATCCAGTGACTTCAACTGATGAGGGTTTTTGAGAGCCTCCTGAGAGTTCTCGGCTTCCGTAAACGCAGGCCAGGGAATATTTTTCGCACCAGGAATGTGCCCATTGCGTACCCAGATATCTTTCTCACCTCGGAATAAATCACCGGGTCTAGGATCGATAAAAACAACACCTGGTTTACCAATTAATTCTCCAACCTGTTGAAGGTTAACGCGAATTGAGGGATTATCTTGAACCGCAAACTGTGTAAACTTGTATTTGGGATATTCCTTAACAACAGGTTGCCCAGAGGCTTTGTATCCTGTATATCCCCCATCTAAAACTGCAATATCTTTTACTCCCGATCGCTCTAGTAAATAGGCAACCATTGTCGCTCCCAAAATATCTCGTGCATCGGAATAAACGAGAACGCGACTGTTACTGCTAACACCCGATCGAGAAAATATCGAAGCTAATTTCTGGGTATCCCAATACTGCACGGGCAAAAATCCGTCGGGGCCACGAAATGCAGTATCTGCAATGTGTACTGCGTTCGGAACATGGCCTCCAATATACTCCAGAGGCGCATTTCGCACATCCAAAATTCGCAAATTTGGATCTTTTGCGTTGGCTGTTACCCAATTGGGAGAAACAAATTGAATTTTGGCACTGGGGGTTGCAGTCAGCGGTGAAATCGAGAAGAGTGAAACTCCCAGCAAGGTTGCGATCGCTGCTATTACCAAAACAGAAGGCTTGAGGGATCTTTTCCAGATTCTCCGAAAAAATTTCAAATTCATAACTATAAATCTCCTGAAGAAGGGGCTAGGGACTAGGGGAAGAAGGGAAGAAGGGAATAGGATTAAGGGTTTTAGTAATTTAGAATCTCCTAGCCACCTTGACGGTTGCTATAAGTCCTAAAAAACTTAAAATGTGGCTTAGAGCCAGAGGGAAGGTGGTACACAATCAACAAACAACACTAAACCGATAGAGATTTTGTACTTAATTTTTAGAAGTATGACATAGCTTACGTTTTCAATCAAGCGTTTGTCATAGAAATCCAGCAAATAAGTACAGGACTTACGCACCCAACCAAAGAAACCGGGTTTTTTGACGAAAATACTTCGCCCGAACGCACAGATTCTCTCAAAAACCCGGTTTCTGGGACTCCATGCGTAAGTCCTAATGGCTAATTGCTAATGGCGGCTAATTGCTAATGGAAAAAATTTCTCCCCTGCTCCCCCGCTCCCCCTCTCCCCCTCTCCCCCTCTCTTTCCCTAGCCCCTAGCCCCTTCTAAATGTACATGGCAAAGTAATCTTCATAGATTTCAGTATTGGTTGATAGCGTCAGTTCCACTTTTTCGCGATCGCCATCGATCGCCGCACTCGTGCCATTATTTAGACTCGCTTCAGGGATGAAATCGCCACAGTATTCATTGGCGGGTACAGCTTCGTTCATCTTCTTGGGATAGCTCAAACCCAGATGGCTCATGATCGTGATAAATTGCTCGCGACTGCGATCGCTAAATCGAGGATTGAGGCGTTTTTCTTCCCCAATTGTGGAAACAGTGCGCCCTTTGTAATCATGGGCCGGATAAACCAGAGTCTCGTCTGGGAGGGTAAACAACCGTTGTGTCACCGCATCGTAAAGAGTTCCCGCATCCCCCGATTGCAAGTCTGTACGTCCACAACCCCGAATTAGTAAGGCATCCCCCGTTAACAGATGGGTGTTATTGATTAAATAAGCCAGATGGCTGTGGGTGTGACCTGGTGTGGCGATCGCTTCAATCCGTACCCCCCCCAAGACTAAGGTTTCGCGATCGCTCAGGGAGCGATCGGCAGACCTAGCAGTGGCATTTTTTGGCACTAACACCCGGCAGCCTTTTTGCTGTCTCAGTTTGCCCGCGCCAGTGATATGGTCGGCATGAATGTGGGTTTCCAAACAGTAGCCCAGACTCAATCCCAGGTCATCTAAAACCTGTAAATCGCGGTCAACTTGCTCTAAGACGGTATCCACTAGCACCGCCTCTTTCGTCTGACTGTCTGCTATCAGATAGGTGTAGGTGCTCGATTCCGGGTCAAAGAATTGGCGAAACAACAGCGTTGACTCGGGAATTACGGGTCGAGGATCGCCACAATCTTGTTCGATCGAGCGACGAGAGAGGGAAGTGGAGACAGAGAAAGACGGAATTGGGCGCACTCGCACAGGAAGCGACTGTAATACTGTTGCCGCTAATGCCTGTGCCTGTTCGCGCAGTTCTGGAACGGCGATCGTTTCCCATAAATTGCCTTTGCGCGGCGTGCCCAAGGTGTAAAACAAGCTGGAACGCTTGCCCCGAGCATCCAACACAGTACCATCAGCGGCACTATCCAATCCCAAGCCGAGGTCGTTGGGGCGGATTAATCCTTGGACGCGCAAATTGGCAATCAGAGATTGGGGCGATCGCTGATAATCTGTCTGTATCCCCGTACAATTCACCGCGCGGCTGACCTGAAAAATCAGATTCGTTTTCGTTTGGCGCTGGCAAACGTTGACTGCAACAGCCTCCGATGCCGCTTGACAGTCCTGAATTCGTCCTGCGGTAATGGTTAGTTGCCCTGAATCCAGCATCGTCTGGACAATCTCACCCATTTCAGGGGCAATCCGATGGCGATGCACATCCCAATAAGGCGTAACATGGCGCAAAAACCGTCGCTGCTCGATCCGGGGTAGTTGTTGCCAGAGTTGTTGAGTGATGGGACGCAACGCATCAATTACCGATCGCCAGTCGTAGCCCTGGTTTGCCGCCGTTTTCACCTCACTCCGAATCCGTTGCAGCAAGCCCCGAACTGTTTTAGGGGCGGTGTCTGGGGTTAAAAAGGCGTGGTAGGGTTTGGTCGATTGATGAGTTAGCGGAAATAAGCCTCGGCGAGACACAGCATAAATTTTGCCTTGATGGTGGCGATCGCGCAGTGACACTACCATATCTACCATCGTCAGTCCAGTGCCAATCAGGAGCACAGGCGCATCAGGCTCTAGATCCGCCAACGCATCGGCTGACCAGGCATGGCGCAGATAAAGGGTGCGATCGTCCTCTGAAGATTGCGAACCGGGAGGGGAGGCAGGGGCATTTCCCAGTGCCAGCACAATTTTATCTGCCACGAAAACGCTGCTGCTTTTCAGGGAGACGATCGCGCCTTTGCCGTTGGGTTCCACTGCGACTACTTCATCAATTACCCGTTCTAGTCGCACATTACTTGATGCGGTAGCCTCTGCTTCTTCCAGAATCGATTGAATATAAAGCCCATATATCGGCCGGGGAATGAAACTGCTGGCATTTAGGTCGCTAGGCAGGAATGTCGCTAACTCGTTGCGGTTATAGTGCAGCCAACGTAGCAGATGACCGGGATCGTCGGGAAAGGCGCTCATCTTGCCGGAGGAGACATTGAGTAAATGGCTGTTGGTGGTGGTGCTGTAGGCAACTCCCTTGCCAATGTCGCGATCGCGCTCGATCAGCTTGATTAACAAGGGGCGCTGGGCTGTTTTCAACAGGTGAACCGCTACCAGAGAACCACTAAAGCCAGCGCCAACGATCGCGATCGTTGTGGGAGTATCAGATATCAGCATTGTCGGAACCATATCAGTATCAAATATAAGAGTTCGGCCGATCAGTATTTGCAGTTGTTACAGTCATTAACCGATCTAAACCCCAGATCGTTGGTATTTTGGCGATCGCTTCCAGAATCTGGTTGTGTCCTGCGATCGCTGTCCTCAAAATCCAAAAGGTATCTCTGGAACATTTCAATAACGGTAAGATTTGCTAAAATACCGTTTACTTATCGAGATACAGTATTTTTATCATTACCTGCAATCATAGCTCAACAATTTAGGAAAATTAAACCATGAGTCAAGTTCTGCAAGAAGTGCTATCTGCTAACCAGGAATATGCTGCGACCTTTGGCAAGAAAGGCAATTTGCCCCTACCTCCGGGTCGTCGTTTTGCCATTCTGACCTGCATGGACGCTCGCCTCGATCCAGCAAAATATGCTGGGCTGGCAGAAGGGGATGCCCATGTCATTCGTAATGCTGGAGGACGGGCAAGCGATGACGCAATTCGATCGCTCGTAATCTCTTACAAGCTATTGGGAACTCGTGAATGGTTCGTCATTCACCATACGGATTGTGGAATGCAACTCTTTACCGACAGCATCATCCGAGAACTATTGACAAACAGCCTGGAAACCGCTGTAATCGACGAAAACGGTTGGCGAGATGTAGGGCAGCGTTCGGGTTCGATAGAAGGTGAATTTGTCGATTGGTTAACGTTCAAAGATTTGGCAGAAAGCGTGTTTGTGGATGTCAAACGAATTCGCAACCATCCCCTTGTGCCACCAACCATTCCGATTTATGGTTTTATCTACGATGTGAAAACAGGGCAATTGATTGAAGTTCCCAGCGCAACTGAAGTCGGTCGAGCAACACTTCCAGCGATCGCGTCATCGTAATGGACGATCGCAAAAATGCAGAATGCTTTGCGGTTTTCTCAACTATGAATTAGTGCTTTTTACGATATCACCATTATTGCAAATATGAGCCATTTGATTGAATACGAAGACGCAAATGATGAAGTACGCGCAGTGTATGACGACATTCGCGCGACACGCAAAACCGAGTACATCAACAACTTTTGGAAAGCGATCGCCAACCATCCGCCTACCCTGCAACGAACCTGGCAGAATGTGAAGGAAGTGATGACGGGTCCGGGAGAACTCGATCCCCTCACCCGCGAGTTAATCTACATTGCTGTCAGCGTTACAAATGGTTGCCCGTACTGCATTTCATCTCATACAGCCGGAGCGCGAGCCAAGGGAATGAATGATGCCATATTTGGGGAACTGATGGCGATCGTGGCAACCGCAAACGCTACCAATCGACTGGCAAATGGCTATCAAATTCCGGTAGATGAACAATTCAAATTATAAAAAGCGTTCAATCTTAACGACTTTTCATCCATCTCTATGGCAACTGAATTAACAGTAGATGTTTCTCAAATTCCCGTTATCGATATCAGTTCGTTGGTATCGGATAATCGCCTAGATATTGTTGGAAACCAAATCCGACAAGCTTGCCGCGACACAGGCTTTTTTTACATTGTCGAGCATGGTGTAGACCAAGGTTTGCAAAACCGTTTGGAGCAACTGAGCCGTCAGTTTTTTGCTCTAGATTTAGAAACTAAAATGCAAATTCGGATGGCGCTGGGAGGTCGGGCATGGCGCGGCTACTTTCCGGTTGGAGGTGAACTGACGAATGGTAAACAAGATTTGAAAGAAGGAATTTATTTCGGATCGGAATTGAATCAAACCCATCCGGCTGTTCAAGCAGGTGTTCCCATGTTTGGAGCAAATCTGTTTCCAGAGATTCCCCAGTTTCGCTCCACAGTGCTGGAGTATCTAGCAGTCATGACTCAACTGGGTCACGCAGTAATGGCTGGAATTGCCCTGAGTTTGAACTTAGAAGCATCTTACTTCCGCGATCGCTATACGACTGATCCCCTGATTTTATTTCGCATCTTCAACTATCCACCACAAAGCAATCTGCAAGGGCAATCCTGGGGAGTGGGAGAGCATACCGATTATGGTTTGCTCACGATTCTCAAGCAGGATGATTTAGGTGGGTTGCAAGTGAAGACAAAATCAGGCTGGATTGATGCTCCCCCGATCGCCAACTCATTTGTTTGTAACATTGGCGATATGCTCGATCGCCTCACAGGTGGACTTTATCGGTCTACTCCTCATCGAGTCAAGAATGTGTCAGGACGATCTCGCCTCTCATTTCCCTTCTTCTTCGATCCCAATTTCAATGCTGAACTCCACCCGATCGAAATCAAGGGAGCGATCGTCGATGACAACAAGAACGAACGTTGGGATAAATCCAGCGTTCACGAGTTTCGCGGCACTTACGGCGATTATGTCCTGAACAAAGTTGCAAAGGTTTTTCCCCAATTGCGCCAGCAAGTTTTGTAAACAGTCACCCATTGGTGACAAGTTAAGGCTCAAAGCCAGTTGTCAAGGGGATTTTCGGAGGTAGCTCAAAGAAAAAAGGTTCTCCACTGCCGACATTATAACTCTCATGTCAACTGGGGCTTAAATCCCTGCCAGATGAAAGGATAAGAAGCAAGTTCTTATCCTTGGTAGTCAGCGATCGCTTT
Organism: Microcoleus sp. Pol17C6; assembly: GCF_036701145.1. Classification (NCBI taxonomy): domain Bacteria; kingdom Bacillati; phylum Cyanobacteriota; class Cyanophyceae; order Oscillatoriales; family Microcoleaceae; genus Microcoleus; species Microcoleus sp. Pol17C6. The sequence continues at coordinate 26,751 of NZ_JAUBQH010000004.1, read as the reverse complement.
TTGCCCTATAACTACTGCAACTATTACCAGGGGAAGACACTCATCCACTTGGATAAATGATTTTATTTCAATCGCTGCTGGCTGGGCGATCGCGCTTATTCTAAATTCCCTGCTTTCTTAACAGCTTGTTTCAAGTCTTCAAAGGTAATATTACCCTCTTCATCTCGATACGTCGCTAGCAGTTCCGCGGGGCTAGTACCTGTTTCTGCTAAAATGACTGCATTTAACCCAGGACTTAAAAAAAGCTCATTACTCGATATTTTGCCATCTCGATCGCCATCCAAGGCATTAAAAAGAGATTGAAGCTCTTGCTCAGTTGCCATAAGTTTCTATTTGAATTAGTTTTTTCAATTCAATATCCCATAATGTTGAAAAAGATGCAAGGAAAGTTACCTTTTACCCTGGCAGATACAAGCTGTTGCTGTCGTTTGGGCGTGTGCGTGTAGATACCTGGAAGTAGTCGCTACCGATTCATGCCCTAACGTCTGCTCCACCAAATGAATCGGCGCGCCCCTGTCTAGTGAATGCGAAGCGTGGGCGTGACGCAACCAATGGGGCTGACCTTTCCTGTAATCCCAGCGCGGTTCCCCAGCATCGTCTTCACCACCGCTATTTGGAAGGTAGAAGATATCAGGTGTTTTGCTTTATCCAACATTTACCGACAAGCGGGGATTTTTAATTACCTGGTTTCCAAATTACTTCTTCAACTTTGAGTTGCTTGGGAATTAAGCCGAGTTCAAAAAAAGTATCCGCAATTTCCTGTTGCTCGGCAACCATATCAGCTTGGATCGGTTCAAATCCATAACTCCGCCGTCGAGTCACTACATCTAAGATAGAAGCATCAATTTTCAGAATGGGAGCGAGAATCTTGGTTACTTCTTCAGGATTCGCATCCGCCCAAGTCGCTACTGCTTGAGTTTCTTCTCTAATTGCCTCAATAATTTTGAAATTAGACGGAGGAAATGAGCGATTAGCTAAGTAAAAATCTCGGTTAGCTGCTAGTCCTTTACTATCTTTAACAACACGAACATCTCTTGGCGCTTGAGCTGCTGCATAAAACGGGTCCCAAATTACCCAAGCATCTACATTACCTTGTTGAAAGGCAGCTCTGGCATCGGCTGGTGTCAGGTTGACAGGCTCAATCTCAGTCCATTTTATCCCTGCGGATTTCAGTGCTTTTGCTAACAGGTAATTGGCGCTTGAACCTTTTGTAAAAGCTATTTTCTTACCCCGCAAATCTGCAAGGGTTTGAATTGGCGAATTAGCAGGAACTAAAATACCTGAACTGCGGTCTTTGGGGGCGCTTCCGCCAATGTAAAGGAGGGGTGCGTTAGCAGCCTGGGCAAAGACTGGAGGAGCGTCCCCGGTGCGGGCGATGTCGATGCTGCCGGCGTTTAGCGCTTCCAACATCGGGGGGCCTGACTGAAATTCTTTCCACTCAACCGATATACCTAGAGGCTGCAAGCGTTTCTCTAACCCGCCTCTGGCTTTGACTAGCGTGAAGGGGTCTAATTTCTGATGGCCGATGCGGACTACCTGAGCTTGAGCTGCTGCGGGGGAAGCGGCGGGGCTTGCAGAGCCCGTAGGGGTGGGAGTATTGCAGGAGGCGATCGCCCAATTTAAGCTGATTCCCAATAGAAATAGCGCTGCTAGGGAAAGGTGCGATCGCCATAATTGAGCAAGGAATGAAATCAGTCTTTTGAGCATAAACAATAATATTGTTTGTTGGTAACTTTCCGATCAGAGACTTCCAACTAATTCGGGTTTGCCAGTTTGCAGGGCACCAACAAACTCTTGCAATTGCGATCGCAATCTTTGTTCTGTTTCCTCTTCAAGTTGTACGCTTGTTTCGTCATAACTTTGGATCTGCGTGTCTAAAACATAGACACCAGCCAATATATGACTAGCGCCCAGCTCGGATAACACTGGTTTGAGGGCGTAATTAATTGCTAATAAGTGACCCAGCGTACCTCCGGTGGCTATGGGGAGAATAACTTTACCAGCTAAACTCTTCTGCGGTAGCAAATCTAAGTAAGCTTTGAGTACGCCTGTGTAGGCTGCTTTGTAAACAGGTGTGGCGATGATTATGCCCTTGGCTTCTACTACTAAATCATTGACTGCTTTTAAGTCTGGGTTCGCGAATTGTCCGTAAATTAATACCTCTGGCGGGAGATCGCGGACGTTGATAGAGGCCGTACTTAGTCCCTCCTTCTCGACTGCGCGGCGGGCGTATTCCAGCACGGCAAAGGAGCGGGATGGATGAGACGGGCTACCTGCGATCGCAACAACATTAGGCATTTAATAGTCCTCCTATTTTTGACTCATTTAAAAATGAACGATTTACGGAATCACTCATAACTACGGTAACTCCGTAAAATTACCGTATTTTATAGATAGTAAGCTAGCACGGTCAATTTTAAAAAGCAAGTAAGTTGAGATGTAAATTTTGATAACTCTTATACAAATTTTGGGCGATCGCGAATCTCGGCGGGAATCAACTGTCAGATTTTTTCTCCCAAATACAGCATAATCCCACCGAACTCAAAAACAGAACCTTTACAGCAAGGGGGTTTGCTTGTTCTTAAAAATTATTTATCAAAGCCGCAGAAGTTGGGCGAAAAATTATCTTGCTTTTTGGAGATACCTATGCAATAATCTTGTTTAATCACAATCTACTATAATTTGACTGACTTACAGTAGATTAAATTTAGAAATGCTAATCTGCTATTCACCAGCACCGGTGAGTAGGAGACGAATTGGCACTTGCTCAACAGCCACCTTTGACAGCGAAAAAGGTTTTGAGCCTGTGGCATAGATCGCGATATGGAGGTTTTTTAGAATGGAATCACCACTCTCAAGAATAGGTCTAGAATTAGTAGAACTCCAGAAGTCATTTGGAAATATTAAAATTTTGCGGGATATCAACATAGAAATAAATCCCGGAGAATTTGTAGCAATTGTAGGTCGCAGCGGATGTGGCAAAAGTACCTTACTGCGCTTAATCGCCGGACTAGAAGTTCCCACTCAAGGAACTGTCTTTCTAGATGGAAAGCCGTCCCGCAAACTTAACTCTAAAGTGACAATGATGTTTCAGGATGCACGGCTACTACCTTGGCAAAAAGTGGTGGCAAATGTGAAATTAGGGCTACTCACGGCCAAAGAAAACACGCACTACAAAGCGATGCAAGTCCTTCACGCGGTAGGGCTTGCCGATCGCGCCAACGATTGGCCGGCGGTACTCTCCGGCGGTCAAAAGCAGAGAGTTTCTTTAGCAAGAGCCCTTGCCTGCGAACCTCATTTACTGCTGCTTGATGAACCCCTCGGCGCGTTGGATGCTTTGACTCGCATTGAGATGCAGCAATTGTTAGAAAATTTATGGCAAGAAAAAGGATTTACCGCGCTCCTGATCACTCATGACGTAGAAGAAGCAGTGGTGCTAGCTGACCGAGTTATTTTAATAGAAAATGGTCAGATTGCAATGGACTGTTCTATTGATATGCCGCGACCGAGGCAGAGAGGAAATGCTCTATTTGCTGCGAAAGTAGAGACGATTTTACAGCGCGTTATGGGTCAAAAAGAAAGTAGCAAAGATGCAGAGAAAGTTGCAATAGTTAGGTAAAAAAAACCAAACTATGTAAAGATAAGTAAATACGGATAACGGATCTACCAAGGTAACTCAGATATGGGCGCTCGTTTAATAATTTTTCTGACTGGCGAGCTCTTCGTCAGCCAATCCGATGCACCCGGATTTGATATCACTCGCATAGACTAAACTCCGATCGATACTTCACCGTTCCGCTGCAATCCTCCAAAGCTCCACTTTCTAACTCCAAAACCATAAAAGCTTCATCGGGCACATCATATTCACATTTCAAGCTCTTTCTACTAGCAGGAATGAACCCAAAACGCGAATAGAAATCTGGATGACCAAGCACAACCACTGCCTGAAATCCCGATCGCCTGCACTCTTCTAAACCGTGCTGGATCAACAGCGTTCCTATACCTTGGCGCTGATATTCGGGAAGAACTGCGACTGGCGCCAACCCCAGAATCGACAAATTCCTAGAACATTTTCCTTCGACGACAACCGGACTGAATAAAATGTGTCCGACAACGCGATCGGATTGTACCGCAACGAAGGAAAATGTAGATGCAATTCCCCGCAATCGATCGACTAAGTTAGCCTCATTTTCTCGCCCGAATGCCGCAATATTAATGTTGCGAACAGCTTCTACATCTTCTGGATTTTCGGTACGGATATCCATAGCTTAGATTAATGGTTGTGCGGCCGCCCTGGCAGACAAATTACTACAGAAACTGTTTCTATCTTTCGATCGCGATATTAATCAAATTATAGCGCCCCTGAAGCCTTTTTCCTCTTTTCGAGTTATATATTTTTGCCTACCAATTATACAACGACTTGCAGATGAATGCCAAATCGTGGCCAAAGTCGATCGCTTCCAATCTTCACGCCCGATTCGGAACCGCTTAACTGTCATTATTGCGGTACAAGCTGACCGGAAGACAATCGCTTAATGCCCTCCATCGCTGTAGTTTCTCCGGCTTTATCACCGCCCTCGCGGGCAATTTTTAAAGCTCCCTCGTAGGATTCTAGAGCTTGAGGATATTGACCAAGACTTTCATAAATTGCGCCCATATTGTTGAGCAAGCGTCCGATACTTGTCTTGTCACCGATAGATTCTAACATCGGTATTGCTTGCTGAAAATAGATCAGCGCTTGAGTATCTTTGCCGAGTTTGCGAGAGGTAAGTGCCATGTTGTTGAGGAGGCGGCCGACGCCAGCCCGGTCTCCGATTTCCCGGCGAATTGCTAAAGCTTGGTGATAAAATTCCATCGCTCTATTAAAGTCGCCGATGTTGTAGTAGACGCCGCCCATGTTATTGAGGGTACGGCCTAAATCGCGCCGATCGCCCGATGCCGTGCGAATCGTCCGCGCTTGCTGGTAAAATTCGATCGCCTTGGCGTAATTGACCTGTTCTGCGTAAACGGCCGCGATGTTGTGGAGGGATTCTCCAATTTCAATTTTGTCGTCGGTAGTTTTGGCAAGTTCCAAAGCTTCTTGGTGCAGTTTCATCGCTTCGGAAAAATTGTCCCCAATCCGGTTCACGAAACCGATGAGATTGAGAGTGCGCGCGATACGAGGCCCTTCGCCGATTTCTCGGTGAATGACTAAAGCTTGCTGCAAAACTTCCAAAGCTTTGGGCTGCGAACCCATTTCGGCGTAAACTTCCCCCATCTTATTGAGGGTTTCTCCGGTTCCCGGTTTGTCACCTAGTTGCTTGCGGATTGCCAAAACTTGCTCAAAAGTCTCGATTGCTTCTCGAAACAAACCCTCGCGATGTTGTTTTACTCCTGTTTCAAAGAGGTCGTCTGCTTGCGTTTTGGGGTCAGTTGCCTGAGCGCGATCGCTCGCTTGGGCGCGCCTCGCATTTATAATTGGGCCATAAGCCCGAGCGTCTGAAATTGCCAGCAAGCTGAGTGCGGGCGATAAGACAATACTTATAGCTGCGAGATAGCTGAAGTGATAAGAGCGGCAGTCCACCGATCGAGTCCTCCAATAGCTAAGTGATAACTATTAAGATAGAGCTTTTTGGGGTGTTCCTGCCGCATTTTTTCTTAATCTCTAGGTTCTGACTGGGTTTTTGTCTTGCCAGACTGCCATAATCAGCGGCATATTGTTGAGAGCGGATATGACAGCAAAGTTTTTGCTGGGTGGAAGCGATGCTTTTTCAGAACTTTGCAAGATGATGTCCTGTTGGTCAAGCGTGATCCAAGCAATTCCTGACAAAACTTGAATTTCTCGATGAGTTTGAGGCAATCTGTATACCTCGTTTTCCATCAGAATAATGCGATCGGGCGCTGCACATTCGGAAGATATTTGAAGCATAGCATCTCCTACTTGGTAATGGGTAATTGCTAATGGGTAATTGCTAATCGAGGGCTGTATTTCTCTTCATTTCCACGCCGCCCACACACTACTATTGGCAATAACGCCGATCGAGCCAAGCGCGCATTTCATCATCCGTCGCCACGCAGGTAGAACGACCAGTCGCCCGATCGCAACCGTGCCACCAAGTGTTACCATAGCGATCGCACGTCTGCCAAATTCTCAGTTCGTCCTCACTAGAAATGAGGTAGAGCCAAAACTGCCCAATTTTTTTTATAGCTGAAAAGAGAGATAGCCCTTTCTGTTTTTCGGATGGTTTAGCTCGAACAGCCATCAAAAAAAACATCATTATTCGGGGGTTGCTCCGACTGTTGTAAGTAGACATAGCCCACACCTTAAAGTGATAATTTTCACAAAAATTGCACCCAGAAAATTACAAAAAATAGCTTTAAGCTGCAATAAATTTACCGCAACTACACCACAATATTGTTGTCGTGCAAGTCCTGTAAAAGTCTATCTGTTACCTGATAAATTAACCTTAACTCTGCGGCAATTGACAATCAAAGCATTGCTTGCATAGGTTGTATGAATAAAATCGATATATCGAAGCCCTTGTGACAATGTGGGTACTACTGGCACAAACGCTATGAACGAAATCAATACGCGGCGGATGAAACTCTCTCAGATTCAAGCTTTGATAGCTGTAGCAGACTGTGAAAACTTTAGCGAGGCGGCTTTGCAATTGGAACTGTCCCAATCCGCCGTCAGCCACGCCATCGCCTCTTTAGAAACAGAATTGGGAGTGCAATTGTTCCACCGGGGGCGACACGGTGCTCAACTGACGCCAGTGGGGGAAAGGGTAGTGAGTCACGGGCGTCAAATAGCCTGCGCCTTAGAAAGGATGGTCAAAGAAGCGGATTTAGAAAAAGGTTTGCAGGGAGGCCAGGTACGGATAGTTACTTTTCGGAGTGTCGCAACTCATATCCTACCGGGTATTATTGCTAAATTTCGCAGTTGCTTTCCCAAAATTACGGTTAGCATTACCGAAGTTTATTATACCCAAGCTGTGGAAGAGGCTTTGCGATCGGGCAAAGCAGACATCGGTTTTGTCTCTCTTCCAATTTCCGATGAATTTGAAACTAGAGAAATTTTGCGGGATAAATATGTTGTATTGCTGCCGCCAAGTGCCAAAGTGTCAAGTGCTAAGATTACCTGGAAAGAATTAGCGGCTTATCCGTTGATTTTGCAGCCGGTAGAAAATGCTTGTTCTGTACCGCTGCGAAAATATTTGACAACTTCGGGGTTTCCCTTAAATATCGCTTACGAACTCAGCGAAGATTCAACGATTGTCAGTATGGTGATGCAAGGTTTGGGTACAGCAATTCTTCCCCGTTTGGCTGCGGAACCGATACCTACTTCGGTGAAAGTTTGCAGTTTGCCTGCGGATTTTGAGAGGGTAATTGGGGTGGCTGTTTTGAGGGATGGGTTGTTGATTCCGGCCGTGTTTGCGTTCTTAGATTTAGTTAAAAGTGGCGCAGAGGTTGATAGTGAGGGGGATTTTCCTATTAACCCTTCATGAGAAACCTCAGTCAGTTGTTATTGGTTATTGGTTAGATTGGGATTTTGTTACCGCAGATATCTGCAGATGAACACAGATGAACGCGGATGAGATTGTATCTGCGTTCATCTGCGTTCATCTGCAGTTGAAAAAAATCGCATAAAATAGTACGATCGCTGATTGCCTACTTCATGCGCTTAGCCACAAGACTAGAACTATCGCCTTGGTGGAATTTGACTCGACCATCTACCGAGTTTTTATCCTTTAATTTGAGCCAACCGCTACCAGATGCAGCATCGTTCTCATCATTACCGTCCCATGTAAACTCAAATCGCTGATCCTTTCCATCTTTTACGACTTCGCCGTCAATTTGACCTGATACTAAACCGAATTGAAATTCTCCTGAACCCGTAGGTTCAATCTCGATATATGCTTCAACTTCCATGTCCAAGTAATCACTATCCCACAGTTCCATCTCTGTGATCCGCCATTTACCGCTATATTGCATTCTTTTCATCCTCCACTTGTATTAACGCTCACAAAACCAATATAGTCGAAACAGTTACGCTCAAGCAGTACGCAAACGCTCAATATCCCGGATCGGCGGCGCACCGAACATCCGAGAATATTCGCGGCTGAACTGTGAGGGGCTTTCATAACCCACCTGATACGCAGCATTTGTGGCATCGGCGTTTTCGGCAAGCATCAGGCGACGTGCTTCTAATAGTCTTAATTGCTTTTGATATTGAAGTGGACTCATCGATGTCACTTGCTTGAAATGGTAATGAAAAGATGAAGGAGACATCTTGGCTTGTCCTGCCAAATCCTCAACACGCATCGGTTTTACAAAATCAGTTTTAATCAGTTTGAGCACCTCAGCGATGCGCTGCATATTGCTGCCAGATGTTGCTATTTGGCGGACAGCTTCGCCTTGTTCGCCTATTAAAAGACGATAATAGATTTCGCGGATAATCATCGGTGCCAGGATAGGGATATCCTGCGGTGTATCCAAAAGTCTTGTCAGTCTGAGGGCGCAATCGAGCAACGGTGCATCGGCGGTGCTGACGAACAAACCTCTAACAGAGTTTTCTTTCTTATTCGCGCTTGGCTTGGTTTGGGCAGTAATAATGTCACAGAGTTGGCGTGGATCTAGATTCAGCTTTAATCCTAAATACGGCTTGTCTGGGGTAGCCTCTACAACAAATCCGTTAATAGGTAAATCAACTGAGATCACAAGATATTGAGCCTCGCCATAGCGATAGGTTTCCTCACCCAGCAACGCTTCTTTTTGACCCTGAACAATGATGGCGAGAATAGGTTCATAAACATTGTGTAGTGCTGCGGAAACTGAAGATTCTCGCGTCAATTCCAGCTTATCTATAGCTGTTTTATGCAAACCGTTTCCCTTGCCTTCAGTGTGCCGAGTTACTAATGCCGCCAATTCTTTATATTGATTACCGATCGCATTTGGGTTTATTACTTGGTTGAGCATTTCAATCGCCATGCTAGTTTTTTGATTGATTTAACCATTCCCTTTTGATCATTATAGAGCATCTTTATCCGTTCATAAAATCTTGCTTTGGAGGATTAGGCAATAAATTGCGAGGTCTGTGTATTCAACACCCTTGCTTCTAGTCATAGGATGAACACATCCCAATAAACCAATAAAAGGATAAGGTAATGACCAAAGACAATACGAAAATTGCATTGGTAACAGGGGCGAGCCGAGGACTTGGCAAAAATACGGCTTTGACCCTTGCCAGAAAAGGAGTAGATGTCATCGTGACTTATCACAATAGCGATAAAGAAGCCAAAAGCGTTGTATCTGCGATCGCCGATATCGGAGCTCAAGCGGTTGCACTGCAACTGGATACTTCAAACACGAAAACCTTTGACGGTTTTGTGGAACAAGTCAAGCAGTCACTTCAAGATAAATGGCAGACAGAGAATTTTGATTACCTCGTGAATAATGCTGGTGTTGGTGTTCATGCGTCTTTTGCTGATACCAGCGAAGATGATTTCGATCGATTGATGAATATTCATGTAAAGGGCGTTTTTTTCCTCACGCAGAAACTTCTGCCTTTGATCAATGATGGAGGACGGATAGTCAATATTTCGTCTGGGCTTGCCCGTTTTGCTCTACCTGGCTATGCAGCTTATGCAAGCATGAAAGGAGCGATCGAAGTTTTGACCCGATACATGGCGAAAGAACTGGGACAAAGACAGATTGCCGTAAATGTGGTGGCCCCCGGCGCGATTGAAACGGATTTTAATGGCGGTGCGGTGCGTGACAATCCTGAGATTAACAACTTTATCGCTTCGCAAACCGCCCTAGGTCGCGTCGGTCTTCCTGATGATATCGGCGGTGCGATCGCCTCTTTGCTATCCGAAGACAACAGATGGGTGAATGCACAGAGAATCGAAGTATCTGGCGGTCAGTTTATTTAATTGAAATCAACTTTAAGAAAAGGGAAAATAACCATGTTGAACGTAGAAAACAAAGTTGTTGTTATCACTGGGGCCAGTAGTGGAATCGGTGAAGCCAGCGCTAAGTTGTTGTCTAAAAACGGCGCAAAAGTTGTTTTAGGCGCACGTCGCACCGATCGCCTAGAAGCGATCGCCAAGGACATTCGTGCGGAGGGTGGAACAGTCGAATACCAGGCTCTCGATGTGACGCAACGCAGTCAAATGGAGGATCTCGTTCAATTTGCCCAAAGCAAGTTCGATCGCGTAGATGTCCTGATTAACAATGCTGGAGTCATGCCCCTATCTGCACTCGAACAACTGAAAGTTGAGGAATGGGATCGCATGATTGATGTCAATATCAAAGGTGTTTTGTACGGCATCGCGGCGGCACTTCCTGTCATGAAAGCACAAAAATCTGGTCAGATTATCAATATTTCCTCGATCGGCGGACACGCGGTTTCTCCCACTGCTGCTGTTTACTGTGCTACTAAATTCGCCGTTAGAGCCATCTCAGAAGGCTTGAGACAAGAAGTTGGGGGCGACATTCGGGTGACGGTGATTTCTCCTGGAGTAACGGAGTCTGAGTTAGCCGAGAGCATCACTGATGAAACTGCAAGATCGGGAATGCAAGAATTCCGCAAAGTAGCTATTCCTGCTACTGCGATCGCGCGGTCGATTGTATTTGCGATCGAACAACCTGATGATGTTGATGTTAGCGAAATTATCGTCCGACCAACAGCCAGCCCTTACTAAGCAGGTCAATTGAATTCAAGCTAAAAGGCGAGGGTTATTAGATACCCAACTTATTTAAGTCGGGTATCTGGGTATTGTGAGTTTTTATTAAGACTTAGTTAGCTTACCAATTCCCATTGCCAATTCCCAATTTTACCTTACACAATTTAAAACTTTTCCCCGTATCTCTGCCGCAAAATAAATTCAGCTAGTGCTAAATCAACGGGGGTTGTGACTTTCAAATTCGTCTCTTCCCCCTCCACAATTTGCACTGGTAAACCGCATTTTTCAAACAAAGCCGCATCGTCTGTCACTTCCCAACCTTTTTGTCGCCCTTCTTCGTGACACTGCTTTAACAATTTCACTTCAAATCCTTGGGGAGTCTGGGCTGCCCACAAATTGCTTCTGTCTGGCGTGTCTCGCACGATCCGACGCTGATCTACGACCTTAATCGTATCCTTGACCGGGACGGCGACAATCAAGCCTGGACAGCTCAAGAGGGCCTCTGCAGATCGATCGAACAATTCAGCAGTTGCCAAACACCTCGCGCCGTCGTGAATCAACACTCGATCGGCATTGGGGGGCAAAGCCTGCAAACCGTTGTAAACTGACTCTTGCCTGGTAGCGCCACCTTGAATCAGTTCCACGGGCTTAACCAAAGATAAATCGCTCAGAATTGCTTTAAAATCAGGAAAATCGTCTGGCTGGCCCATGATGCCAATCCAGCTAATGTGCTGCGAAGCTTCAGCCGCAGCCAAAGTCCAACTCAGCAGAGGTTTAGAGAGCAAAGTCAGCAGCAGTTTGTTCCGCTGACTCCCCATCCGTCGCCCCGAACCCGCTGCAGGAATTAATAAGTGCATTTACTAACCGTTTTTAACCCAACTAGATATATATAATAAGAGCGTCCTGTACTTTTGAGTCAGTTGTTTAGCTGTCAGCCAGTAGCTTTTAAGGTCTAGAAATACTATAAGCTGATAGTTGAGAGCCGATCTCTGAGAGCTACCTCGATCAATAATAGCCCGATCGTTTATGATGCGAATACTAGCACTTGTCCCTGGCGGGATTGGCGACCAAATTTTATTTTTCCCCACTCTTGATGACCTCAAGCAGTCTTATCCAGACGCGCAAATTGATGTCATCGTGGAACCGAGGGCAAAGGGTGCTTACCGAGTCTGCAAATCCGTCAAAGAAGTCTTGACGTACAATTTCAAAGACCGCAACGCTATGGCAGATTTGGGCAATTTACTGGGCGTAATTCGCGATCGCGAATACGAAGCAGTTATTTCCCTCGGCCAGCGGTGGACTGTAGGACTGCTGCTGTGGCTGACCGGCATTCCGCAGAGAGTTGGCTATTCGGGAACCAACGGCGCTCGATTTCTCACTGCTGCTGTACCGCTGAAAACTGAACAGTACGCCGCTTCAATGTACCATGATTTGCTGCAAGGATTTAACATTACAAATCCTTGTCCGGCGATCGCAATTAATGTACCAAAACAGGACATTCAGTGGGCGGAAGCGGAACAGCAGCGGTTGGGCGTAAAAGAAAGCGGCTACATTTTGATTCACGGCGGTTCGAGTCAATTAGCTGTGTCTAAAGGTATTGACAAAATTTACCCTACAGACAACTGGAAACAAATAATTGAAGATTGTCAGCAGCGGCAGCCGAATTTGCCCGTTGTTGTTGTGAAAGGACCCGAAGATGCAGACTTCGTGGCAAAGTTAGTCGAGTCATGTCCGAATGTAAAAGTTATCTCGCCGGATGATGTCGGCAAGTTGGCGGCCACTATTGCTGCTGCTAATTTGATGATATGTACTGACAGTGCGCCGATGCACTTAGCTGTGGCAGTTCAAACTTATACAATAGCTTTGTTTGGCCCAACTGAACCGGCGAAATTGTTGCCAAAGAGCGATCGATTTTTGGGCATTAAATCTCCTACTGGCAAAATGGCAGACATCTCTCCTCAAGATGTTTTGAAGAAGGTTTGGGGCGGCTAAAAACTAGGATATCTAAGCCAGGACACGGCCGTGCCGTGTCCCTACAATTTAGCTGGTTTCGAGGCCAGGGGGACGAGGAAAGTCGGGCATCTAAAACTCGGTGTTAGTCTTCCCAATCATCCATCATCTGCTGTCAGCCACATTCCGCCCCCTCAGCTTTCACCATCGGTTTTTACCTATTTTGATCGAGCTATAAAGCTCTAAGTAGTATCCAGCAAATTCCAATCGAGAATTACTAGCAGTGGGTTTAATTTCTCAAACAATGCTAAACCAGTCTCGCCATCTGCTGCCGAATATACTTGGTATTTATGATTAAAAAAGCGATGAATTAAATTGGGGATGGATGGGTCATCATCCACAACGAGAATCTTGGGAGTAGTATCAGTAGTCATCACAAAAAACTTCCTTTCTCTTGTCAATGGACAACTGGCAATTTCAGAACATCTTTAGTGAAGAGTAAAAGCCAGGTCGTTCCAACTAAACAGAGTTTTTTCGGGCAATTCTTCTTTCAGCTTGGTCTTGAGGTCAAAAGGCTTGCCCCAATCCCATATTTCGATCTCTAGGCGTTTGTTAAATACTGCGATAGCCAGTTCTATTTTCGGAGTTTTCAATGACTGATTTGTGTGGGCGTGGCGAACAGCATGGGCAAAACCCTCGATCGCAGCAAGCTTAGAAAGCTGCAAAACTGTTTCGGGAATGGGTAGAAGCTCTAAAAAAAACTGCTCAACCCACCATAAAACTTGAGTAACAGCCTGGAGTTCGCTACTTACTTGAATTTTAATTTTGTGCAGTGGCTGGTTATAACTTGGCTCGGATTGGGGATTTCGTTGCTCTTGAAGCCAGTTAAAGCTGTGTAAAACGTCGATCGCACGCTTAAGAATACTAGCTTGAGTGCTAGGTTTGTGTGGTTCTAAAGCTGGCTGAAAATATTTTACAATTAACAGACAGTTTCGCCCCTCAGACGTGCGGGTATAACTTAGCTCATCGGCAATTTTACCAATAAGTTTTATACCTATTTTTCCTACTTCATCGATTTCGCTAAAATCTTGGTCACGGTGCCAATTTTCTAAGTTATAGTTCATAACGGTTTTCTCTCCTAAATATTGATGTTTTTTGTTTCTACAGATATCCTACTGAAGCCAATAGGGAGAATCAAGGGCAGACAATGTGAGTTTGAATTTGCGCTTTGCCCTAATTTTTAGAGCAAATAGGGCAGGAGATTAAAACCTATCACTCCTAGTCATGCAGAACTAATTAAAGAATGATTTGCAGATATAGTCATCTTTGCTAAAACATAAATTGCAGATCCTTTAAACCGAAGGTATCTTTTGCTGGAGATTGTTCAGTTGCAACTTTTCCGGGGCAATTAAGAGGCTTTCCCCAATCCCAAATTTGAATTTCTATGCGTTCGTTAAAAACTGCGATCGCCAGATCGATCGGAGTGTTAGAGGGCATATTTTTGTGGTGGTGAATAGCATTGATAAACCCCTCCACCGTCGCCAGTTTACAAAGCTGCAAAACTTCTTCGGGAAGTGGTAGATTCTCTAACTGTTCGACCCACCATAAAACTTGAGTGACAGTGGCGACATCACTATTGAGTTGCAGAGTAATTTTTTGCAGTGGCTGGTTAGAATTGCGATCGGATTGGCTAGTTTTTTGCTCTTTCAGCCAGTTGAAAATGTTTAAAGTATCGGTCGCTCGCTTAAAACAATCAGCTTGAGTGCTAGGGTGAGGTAGTACAGGCTGAAAATATTTTACAATTAACAGACAGTTTCGACGGTCAGAAGTGTGGGTATAACTAAGCTCATCGGCAATTTGGCTAATAATTTTTATACCTATCCCCAGTGATGGGATTTCATCCATTTTGCTATAATCTTCGTCCGGGTGTGAGTTGCCGAATAAGTTAAGATTCATTTCTAGTGACCTCCAATGTTTATCAAAAATTGCTTTTGTGCTTCTGATCAAATCATCGCATCACTTTAATTGAGTGAAGTTGACCAGAGGTATAAAGTTAGGTCTATTAGAGGTCGGTATAATCAAAGTATACTCAAGGTATAATTAAACTACTGTCATGCAGAGTCCCTATCCTTCGCAAGGCTCAGGACTGGGAAGCATCCCAGTCGTCTAAGAGATCCTTGGCAAGGCTCAGGATGATTTAAGTGCATGACGTGTAAGTTGCAATAAAGTTAAATTAGGGGTTAACCTAGATGGATTGGCAAGAATTCCTTAGAGGCGAATCTGTGACACATGGATTATCGATGGAACAAAAAGAAACATTATTAGCAGCACTCTTCTCTCCTGAAAGAGCCCCCCTGAATAAGGCACAGCTTTCAGTAAAATTCAGCATATCAGAAGCTGCTGTAACACAGCGATTAGGAGAGATTTACAAGAGATTTTCAAAGAGTTTCCCTGAACTTTCTGACCAACAAGGTGCCGGAAAGTTAAAGATTCTGCAGACTAAATTGATACAGAAGTATTATCAACTATCACAACCAGTAGTTGCCACCCAAGCTTCTAACTCATCTCCCTACCCTGAAGAATTTAGATCGTTAATAGAAGAAAAAATTCGGAGGTTTTGCGGACGCCAATTTGTTTTTGAGACGTTTCAACAATTTATCACTGAAAATGCTCACGGTTATTTTACGATCGTCGGGGATGCGGGAATGGGCAAAAGCTCGATCGTTGCCAAATACGTCTGGGAACATCAATCTCCCTGCTATTTCAATATTCTCGTCGAACGCCGCAACCGACCAGAATTGTTTCTGAAGAGCATTCGTCGGCAATTAATTGACCGCTATCAATTGCCCAATTCAGAAGAGGCAGATTTACCAACTTTACTGGCACAGGTGGCGGGAAAACTCACGGTAGGCGAGCGTTTGGTAATTGCGATAGATGCACTGGATGAAGTCGAACAAGAACCGGGAGTAAATCTTTTACATTTACCGAAGAATCTGCCCAATAACGTATATTTTCTACTGACGCGGCGACCATATAGTTCGGATAAAAAGCAGTTGTTAGTAGATGTTCCGGTAAAAGAGTTAGATTTAAGAGAGAGCGAGTATGTTAATTTCAATCGGGAGGATATCAAAGAGTATATTCGGTATGCTATTAATACCGATACGGAGTATAAAGATAAACTGAGAAACTGGATTCAAAATCGCAGCATTTTAGATACAACTTTTGTCGAGCAAGTGGCAAACAAAAGCGAAAACAATTTTATGTATTTGCGCTATGTTTTGCCTGCAATTGCTAATGGTGATTACAATGACTTGAGTTTAACGCAATTGCCCGATGGGCTGCAAGAGTATTATCAAAGCCATTGGGTGGGGATGGGGATGGAAGCTAATCCAGGGCAATTGATGGAGATTGCCTTGTATATTTTACTAGAGATTGGCACGCCGATTCCCTGCGAGATGATTGCGGGAATTGCCAAGGTGGATGAATGCGATGTGAAAAAGGTTTTAGAAGATGAGTGGGTTGAGTATTTGAAAAAGCAGAATGTAGACGGAGAAATCTGCTACACCATCTATCATGCTAGTTTCTTTGACTTTCTGAAAGGCAAACGGGAGATGGATTCAAAGCGGAGAATTTTTCAGGAAGTAAATCAACGGATTACTGAGTATTTAGAACAGGAGATGGCGTGAGATGGGAGAATTTGCTGACAAGTTAGCTGCCAAACCACTTTTCTATCAACGTGCTTATCTGGGCAGCTTACTACCAAATTATATCAAGTCAGGGAATTTAGAAAAGTATTATCAAAGACTGACAGATTTTAACTTTCTGATGGCAAAAATTCAGCATCCTGAATTTGGGGTGAAGGCACTGATGGGTGATTTCAATTTGGTTGACGATTCCGCAGTAAGTCACCCAGAGTACAACCCAGAAACAGCAAAAGCCCTGAACTTGATTCAAAGGGTACTGTGGATGTCAGCCGATATTTGGGAGCGAGATAAAACGCAAATGGCAGGGCAATTGTTAGGGCGCTTGCTGCACTTTAACATTCCGGCAATTCAGGCAATGCCAGAGGTAGCAAAGCAGTGGAAAGCAACACCTTGGTTGCGTCCTTTGACACCCTGTTTAACTCCCCCTCGCAGGGGACTACTACGAACCCTCGAAGGTCACAGCAACTCGGTAAATGGAGTCGCTGTCACGGAGGATGGGAAGCGAGCGATTTCTGGTGCATCGGACAACACGATCAAAGTCTGGGATTTAACAACTGGAAAGGAAGAATTTACTCTCAAAGGTCACAACCACTGGGTAAATGCAGTCGCCGTCACTGCTGATGGCAAAATGGCGATTTCTGGTTCGTGGGACAACACGATCAAAGTCTGGGATTTAACAATTGGAAAGGAAGAGTTTACTCTCAAAGGTCACAGCAAGTCAGTATATGCAGTTGCTGTCACTGCTGATGGCAAACGGGCAATTTCCGGTTCGTGGGACAAAACCATCAAAGTCTGGGATTTAACAACTCGAAATGAATTGTTTACTCTCAAAGGTCACAGCGACTTGGTAAAAGCAGTAGCCGTCACTGCTGATGGGAAGAGGGCGATTTCTGGTTCATCGGACACCACTATCAAAGTCTGGGATTTAACAATTGGAAAGGAAGAGCTTACTCTCAAAGGTCACAGCAACTCAGTATATGCAGTAGCCG
>NZ_JAUBQH010000004.1:7179-9341 GCF_036701145.1 Microcoleus sp. Pol17C6 | reverse complement strand
TCACTGCTGATGGGAAGAGGGCGATTTCTGGTGCAGCGGACAACACGATCAAAGTCTGGGATTTAATAACTGGAAATAAACACTTTACTTTCAAAGGTCACAGCAACTCAGTATATGCAGTAGCCGTCACTGCTGATGGGAAGAGGGCGATTTCTGGTGCAGCGGACAACACGATCAAAGTCTGGGATTTAATAACTGGAAATGAACACTTTACTTTCAAAGGTCACAGCAACTCGGTAAATGGAGTCGCTGTCACGGAGGATGGCAAGCGGGCGCTTTCTGGTTCGTGGGACAAAACCCTCAAAGTCTGGGATTTAACCACTGGAAATGAACAGTTTACTCTCAAAGGTCACAGCAACTCGGTAAATGCAGTTGCTGTCACTGCTGATGGGAAGCAGGCGATTTCTGGTTCAAGAGACAAAACCCTCAAAGTCTGGGATTTAACAACTGGAAATGAACTGTTTACTCTCAAAGGTCATAGCTACTCGGTAAATGCAGTTGCTGTCACTGCTGATGGCAAAATGGCGATTTCTGGTTCAAAAGACAACACCCTCAAAGTCTGGGATTTAACCACTGGAAATGAACTGCTTACTCTCCACAGCTACTCGGTAAATGCAGTTGCTGTCACTGCTGAGGGCAAAATGGCGATTTCTGGTTCAAAAGACAACACCCTCAAAGTCTGGGATTTAACAACTGGAAAGGAACTGTTTACTCTCCCCAGCTACTCAGTAAAAGCAGTTGCTGTCACGGAGGATGGCAAACGGGCAATTTCTGGTTCTGATGACAAAACCCTCAAAGTCTGGGATTTAACAACTGGAAATGAACTGTTTACTCTCAAAGGTCACAGCTACTCGGTAAATGCAGTTGCTGTCACGGAGGATGGCAAACGGGCGATTTCTGGTTCTGATGACAAAACCCTCAAAGTCTGGGATTTAACAACTGGAAAAGAAGAGTTTACTCTCAAAGGTCACAGAAACTCAGTAAATACATTAGCCGTCACTGCTGATGGGAAACGGGCGATTTCTGGTTCAACAGACAACATCCTCAAAGTCTGGGATTTAACAACTGGAAAGGAAGAGTTTACTCTTGAAGGTCACAGCAGCTTGGTGAATACAGTCGCCGTCACTGGTGATGGCAAGCGAGCAGTTTCTGGTTCAAAAGATAACACCCTAAAAGTCTGGGATTTGTCAAGTGGAAATGTGATTGCCAGTTTCACGGGTGAAAGTTCGATCGCCTCTTGCGCCATCGCACCCGATGGAGTCACAATTGTGGCAGGCGACGCATCCGGCCGCGTATATTTCCTGCGACTCGAAGGGATTAGTGAGTATTTAGAAAAGGGGATGGCGTGAGATGGGAGAATTTGCTGACAAGTTAGCGACCAAACCACTTTTCTATCAACGTGCTTATCTGGGCAGCTTACTGCCAAATTATGTCAAGTCAGGGAATTTAGAAAAGTATTATCAAAAACTGACAGATTTTAACTTTCTGATGGCAAAGATTCAGCATCCTGAGTTTGGCGTGCAGGCACTTATTGATGATTTCAATTTGCTTGACGATTCAGAAGCGGTAACTCACCCAGAGTACAACCCAGAAAAAGTGAAAGCCCTGAACTTGATTCAAACGGTACTCTGGATGTCAGCAGATATTTTGGAGCGAGATCGGACGCAACTGGCAGGGCAATTGTTAGGGCACTTACTGTACTTTGAAATGCCAGAAATTCAGGCAATGCTGGAGGCAGCCAAGCAGGGGAAAGCAGCACGTTGGTTGCGTCCTTTGACACCATGTTTAACTCCCCCTCGCAGGGGACTACTACGCACCCTGGAAGGTCACAGCAACTCAGTATATGCAGTCGCCCTCACTGCTGATAGCAAAAGGGCAATTTCTGGTTCAAGAGACAACACCCTAAAAGTCTGGGATTTAACAACTGGAAGCGAACTGTTTACTCTCAAAGGTCACAGCGACTGGGTAAATGCAGTCGCCGTCACCCCCGATGGCAAGCGGGCAATTTCTGGTTCAAGAGACAACACCCTCAAAGTGTGGGATTTAACAAATCGAAAGGAAGAGTTTACTCTCAAAGGTCACAACGACTGCGTAAATGCAGTAGCCCTCACCGCTGATGGGAAGCGGGCGATTTCTGGTTCAGATGACAACACCCTCAAAGT
>NZ_JAUBQH010000004.1:6057-7079 GCF_036701145.1 Microcoleus sp. Pol17C6 | reverse complement strand
CTGGGATTTAACAAATCGAAAGGAACAGTTTACTCTCAATGGTCACAGCGACTCGGTAAAAGCAGTAGCCCTCACTGCTAATGGGAAGCGGGCGATTTCTGGTTCAGATGACAACACCCTCAAAGTCTGGGATTTAACAAATCGAAAGGAACAGTTTACTCTCAATGGTCACAGCGACTCGGTAAAAGCAGTAGCCCTCACTGTTGATGGCAAGCGGGCGATTTCCGGTTCAAGAGACAAAACCCTCAAAGTCTGGGATTTAACCACTCTAAAGGAAGAGTTTACTCTCGAATGTCACAGCAAATCAGTATATGCAGTAGCCGTCACCCCCGATGGCAAGGGGGCGATTTCTGGTTCATATGATAAAACTCTCAAAGTCTGGGATTTAACCACTGGAAAGGAACAGTTTACTCTCAAAGGTCACACGAGTTGGGTAAATGCAGTAGCCGTCACCCCCGATGGCAAGCGGGCAATTTCTGGTTCATATGATAAAACCCTGAAAGTCTGGGATTTAACCACTGGAAAGGAACAGTTTACTCTCAAAGGTCACACCAGTTTGGTAAATGCAGTAGCCGTCTCCCCCGATGGCAAACGGGCGATTTCTGGTTCGTGGGACAACACCCTGAAAGTCTGGGATTTAACCACTGGAAAGGAACAGTTTACTCTCAAAGATCACACCAGTTTGGTAAATGCAATAGCCGTCACCCCCGATGGCAAGCGGACGATTTCTGGTTCAATTGACAAAACCCTGAAAGTCTGGGATTTAACAACTCTAAAGGAAGAGTTTACTCTCAATGGTCACAGCGACTCGGTAAAAGAAGTAGCCGTCACCCCCGATGGCAAGCGGGCGATTTCTGGTTCAAGAGACAAAACCCTGAAAGTCTGGGATTTAACAACTCGAAAGGAAGAGTTTACTCTCAATGGTCACACCAGTTCGGTAAATGCAGTAGCCGTCACCCCCGATGGCAAGCGGGCGATTTCTGGTTCAAGAGACAAAACCCTGAAAGTCTGGGATTTAACAA
>NZ_JAUBQH010000004.1:0-5957 GCF_036701145.1 Microcoleus sp. Pol17C6 | reverse complement strand
CTCTAAAGGAAGAGTTTACTCTCAATGGTCACACCAGTTCGGTAAATGCAGTAGCTGTCACCCCCGATGGCAAGCGGGCGATTTCTGGTTCCGATGACAAAACCCTCAAAGTCTGGGATTTGTCGAGTGGAAATCTCATTGCCAGTTTTACAGGTGAAAGTTCGATCGCCTGTTGCGCTATTGCACCCGATGGAGTCACAATTGTGGCAGGCGACGCATCCGGCCGCGTATATTTCCTGCGACTCGAAGGGATGACTGAGTATTTAGAACAGGAGATGGCGTGAGATGGGAGAATTTGCTGACAAGTTAGCGGCCAAACCACT
This sequence comes from Microcoleus sp. Pol17C6, assembly GCF_036701145.1. NCBI lineage: Bacteria > Bacillati > Cyanobacteriota > Cyanophyceae > Oscillatoriales > Microcoleaceae > Microcoleus > Microcoleus sp. Pol17C6. Next base: position 5,634 of record NZ_JAUBQH010000004.1, on the reverse strand, counting down.
TTTCTATCAACGTGCTTATCTGGGCAGCTTACTGCCAAATTATGTTAAGTCAGGGAATTTAGAAAAGTATTATCAAAAACTGACTGATTTTAACTTTCTGATAGCAAAGATTCAGCATCCTGAGTTTGGGGGGCAGGCACTGATTGATGATTTCGATTTGGTTGACGCTTCAGAATCATTAAGTCACCCAGAATACAACTCAGAAAAAGCGAAATCCCTCAACTTGATTCAAAGGACACTGAGGTTGTCGGCACATATTTGGGTTCGAGATCGGACGCAACTGGCAGGGCAATTGTTAGGTCGCTTACTGTACTTTGAAATGCCTCCGATTCAGGCAATGCTGGAGGTGGCAAAGCAGTGGAAAGCAGCAGCTTGGTTGCGTCCTTTGACACCCTGTTTAACTCCCCCTCGCAGGGGATTGCTACGCACCATTGAAGGTCACAGCAACTCGGTAAATGCAGTCGCTGTCATTGCTGATGGCAAGCAGGCAATTTCTGGTTCAGGAGACAACACCCTCAAAGTCTGGGATTTAACCACTGGAAAGGAACTGTTTACTCTCACAGGTCATAGAAACTCAGTAAATGCAGTAGCCGTCACTGCCGATGGCAAGCGGGCAATTTCTGGTTCGTGGGACAACACCCTCAAAGTCTGGGATTTAACCACTGGAAAGGAACTGTTTACTCTCAAAGGTCATAGCAACTCAGTAAATGCAGTAGCAGTCACGGATGATGGCAAGCGGATAATTTTTGGTTCTTTTGACAACACCCTTAAAGTCTGGAATTTAACAACTGGAAAAGAAGAATTTATTCTCAATGGTCATAGCAACTCAGTAAATGCAGTAGCCGTCACGGATGATGGCAAATGGTCGATTTCTGCTTCAAGAGACAAAACCCTCAAAGTATGGGATTTAACCACTGGAAATGAACAGTTTACTCTCAAAGGTCACAGCAACTCAGTAAATGCAGTAGCCGTCACGGATGATGGCAAGTTGGTAATTTCTGGTTCATCCGACAAAACCATCAAAGTCTGGGATTTAACAACTCGAAAGGAACTATTTACTCTCAGAGGTCATAGCGACTTGGTAAATGCAGTAGCCGTCACGGATGATGGCCAGCGGGCAATTTCTGGTTCGTGGGACAACACCCTCAAAGTTTGGGATTTAACCACTGGAAAGGAAGAATTTACTCTCGAAGGTCACAGCGACTCAGTAAATGCAGTAGTCGTCACGGATGATGGCCAGCGGGCAATTTCTGGTTCTTTGGACACCACCATCAAAGTCTGGGATTTAACAACTGGAGATGAACTATTTACTTTCAAAGGTCACAGCCACTGGGTAAATGCAGTAGCTGTCACTGCTGATGGTAAGCGGGCAATTTCTGGTTCGTGGGACAACACCATCAAAGTCTGGGATTTAACAACTCAAAAGGAACCGTTTACTCTCGAAGGTCACAGCAACTGGGTAAATGCAGTAGCCATCACTGCTGATGGGAAGCGGGCAATTTCTGGTTCAGATGACAACAGCATCAAAATCTGGGATTTAACAACTGGAAAGGAAGAATTTACTTTCAAAGGTCGCAGCAATTTGGTAAAAGCAGTCGCCATCACTCCCGATGGGAAGCGGGCAATTTCTGGTTCAGATCACAACAGTATCAAAGTCTGGGATTTAACAACTGGAGATGAACTGTTTACCCTCGAAGGTCACAGCGACTGGGTAAATGCAGTAGCCGTCACGGATGATGGCAAGCGGGCGATTTCTGGTTCATCCGACAAGACCATCAAAGTCTGGGATTTAACAACTGGAAAGGAACAGTTTACTCTCGAAGGTCACAATAACTGGGTAAATGCAGTAGCTGTCACTGCGGATGGCAAGCGGGCAATTTCTGGTTCTTTGGACAACACCATCAGAGTCTGGGATTTAACAACTGGAAAGAAACTCAAAGATCATAGCAATTCGGTATATGCAGTAGCCGTCACTGCTGATGGCAAGCGGGTAATTTCTGGTTCAAGAGACAACACCCTCAAAGTCTGGGATTTAACAACTGGAAATATCATTGCTAGTTTCATGAGCGAAAATCCGATCGCCTGTTGCGCCATTGCACCCGATGGAGTCACAATTGTGGTAGGCGACGAATCCGGCCGCGTATATTTCCTGCGGCTAGAAGGGATGGAGGAACTAACATGAATTCCTCACCTCTTTCAACTCCCATCTCTACCGCCACTTACCCAAAAGAATTTCAGCAACTCCTGCGAGAAAAAACCGAGAATTTTGTAGGTCGCAAGTTTGTTTTTTCTGCTATTTCCGACTTTCTGAACTCCCACAGCCGCGGTTATTTCACAATAGTCGGCACTCCCGGCTGCGGCAAAAGTTCCATCCTCGCCCAATATGTCACCGCCCATCCTCGCAGTATCTATTACAACGCAGCAGTTGAGGGCAAAAATCGAGCTGAAGATTTTCTCGCTTCTGTCTGCACTCAACTGATTGACAAATACCTTGCCACCAATGGGGAAACATCGGAAATTGTCCAGCTAAGATCTCAACTTCAAAATCTCGAATCCCATGATGGGAGTTGGTTTCTGTCTTTGTTGCTTCAGCAAATTAGCGATAAATTAGCCGTAGCTTGCGAGACGGTACGTCATCGCCAAAAGTTGATAATAGTCATTGATTCTGTAGACGCGATCGCCCGCACGAGTCAGCCTCCCAGCACAAATCTGTTTTATCTGCCGAGATATTTGGGCGATCGTACTTATTTTATCCTCGCCCGCCGCCCGTTTTTGAGAGAGAAATCCGGTTTGTTAATTGAAACCCCCTCTCAAACTCTCGATTTAAGAGATTATCCCGCCCAAAATCGCGAGGATGTCCTTAACTACATTCAGCAATACCTATCAACCGCACCGGATTTAACTGCACCGGAATTGGGCCAACAACTCGCAACACTCAGCGAAGACAATTTTATGTATCTGAGTCAGATGTTACCTGCCATTAACGAGAATCCACACCCCGATGCTAATCTGGGGGAGTCCTCACTTATCTCTGAACTTCCTCCCGGTTTAGCAGCGTATTATCAAAACCACTGGCTGCAGATGAGAGGTGATGCTTTATCGGCGATCGAGTTGTCTGTGCTGAATGTTTTGGTACAATCAACAGCAAGTTTATCTGTAAGTGCGATCGCCAATATAATTGATCTGGATGAATACGATGTTGAAAAAGCGTTAGACAATTGGATCGAGTTCTTAAATAAACAAGAAATTGGAGGAGAAATTTGCTATAGTTTGTATCATAATATTTTCCGCGAATGGTTAGGCAAACAATCTATTTTAGAATGATGAGTTTACCTAGATTTTCGCTGTGCCAGCCTATAGTCTTCCTTGTCCAGTCTTCCCGATCCCCCCTAACCCCCCTTAATAAGGGGGGGACAAGAGGAGTCAAAGTCCCAATTGGAAAAAGAGGAGCACTGCAACACTCAAAGTCCCCCTTCTTAAGGGGGATTTAGGGGGATCTAGACTCGACTATAAACGATAGATACAAAGGTTTTTAGGCTTAAGTTAACACCAACGAACACTGCCGCAGCCTCACCCTAAACTCAATTTTAAAGCAACAATACAACAATGAAACGAGCAGTATTTCTTGACAGAGATGGCGTTCTCAATATCGAAGCCGGCTACATTCACAAAGTAGAAGATTTGCATTTAATCCCCGGAGTCGCCGAAGCTGTACGCCGTTTAAATGACCAACAAATATTTTGCTGTTTGGTTTCCAATCAATCCGGCCCGGCGAGGGGTTATTATCCGGTTAGCCACGTAGAAGCTTTGCACAAGCGCCTGTGTCTGTTATTAGAAAATGAAGCAGGAGCAAAGTTAGATGCTCTTTATTACTGTCCTTATTTAAGCGCAGCCGAAGGCGGAACAAACCCAGAATTTACGCGATATACGACGTGGCGAAAACCAAATACAGGGATGTTGGTAGCGGCGGCTTGGGAACAGGATTTAGATTTGCAAAATAGTTTTATGGTGGGGGATAAAGCGACTGATGTAGATATGGCGCACAATGCCGGCTGTACTGGTATTTTGGTGCAGACTGGTTACGGAGAGAGTGTGTTGAGTGGGGAGTATCAGCACCATACTAAACCGGATTTTATTGCAGCAAATTTAGCTGCGGCGGTGGAGTGGATTTTGCAACACTTTGATTAGTGTTTGTAGTGGTACTTAAGTTGTTTCTCGTTGAGTCTTAAAGGAAAGTGCTACGTAAGGAAGCGCGACTGTGAAGGTTGTACCCATGCCCATTTTGCTTTCGCAGGCGATCGCGCCTCCTTGCAATTCCACAGCTTTTTTAACAATTGTTAATCCCAAACCGTTACCTTTAATCTTTCCCGTATTCTTGCAGCGGTAAAACATTTCAAATATTTTCCCTACTTCTGTTTCGGGGATACCGATACCTTCGTCTCGGATACGCAAAATTAGTAAAGGGGAGTTAATATTGGTAAAGTATGAATTGGAAAAGAAAGAGTGAGGAGACAAGCCGAAAATAGCTTCTTTGTCTCCTTCGCTTGCTGGACGGCATTCCAATTCTAAGGTGACTTGCCCGCCGTTGGGAGAATATTTGATGGCGTTGACGATTAAGTTAGAAATAATGCCGTGCAGCAATTGTTGATCTAACATCGCGCTGGTAACATCTGACGGGATGAATGTTAGTTTGTGCTTGGCTTCATTTCCTAACTGCAATTGAGCCAGCAAGTCTTGACAAAATTCTACTAAATTTATCGGTAATGGATTGCATTTGAGTTGGCCTGATTCTGCTCTGCCCATGAACAGCATATCGTCGATTAGCTGGTTCATCTTTTGGGTAGCTGAGTGCACCAGCCGCAGGGTTCTAACTTGGGATTCGTCCTGGCTGCGAGTTCGATCGAGCTCTAGAAGTTCCGCAGAGATTAAAATGGCGTTGAGCGGGTTCCGCAATTCGTGAGCCGCCATTGAAATATACTGGTTTTGGCGGTGCGATTTTTCTTCCACCGACTCTCTGACTGCTTCCGCGGCTTTGAGAGATTCTCGCATCTTGGTTTCGATTTCGTGTCTGTGCAGGGCAATCTCGATCGCCACCCGCAAATCATTTTGTTGAAATGGTTTGATAATATAACCGAAGGGGTCTGTTAGTTTCGCTCTTTGCAGCGTTTGATCGTCGGCATAAGCTGTTAAAAATACTGTCGGCACATTTTTATTAGTTTTGATTTTCTCGGCCGCTGTTACCCCGTCCATGTCACCTTTAAGCACGATATCCATCAACACTAAGTCTGGCGGGTTTTCTACCGCTTTTTGAATTGCTTCTTCTCCTGAAGAAACTGTAGCTGTTACTCCATATCCCAGTTTTTTTAATCGACCTGCGATGTCTTGGGCTACAATAACTTCGTCTTCTACAACCAAAATTTGTATAGGGTTCATTTTTCGTTAAATACGCTGCCGATAATTTAACTCTTGGAAAATCAGAGTGTATAGCCTTTCTCAGAAAGATGAGGTATGATGTAACTGACTTGAACGAAGTGAAAAATATAGAACCCGAAAATGTCATGCAGATATAATTAAATGAGCGCTCACAGCATTTGCTCGACCCACAGCCTTCACTCGACTGACAACTATCAATGA
>NZ_JAUBQH010000096.1:0-14691 GCF_036701145.1 Microcoleus sp. Pol17C6 | reverse complement strand
CTGGTGGCTGCGGGCTTTTTCATTTACTTATTTTACCAGATGCCGACACTTAAGTTTTTTTTGACCTGAATCCTTACAGAGCTACCATAGGAAGAATGATAAAACTCTTAAACATTACTGTAAAAAAAAACTCTATTCCCTTCAGGCAAAGGCACCGACCGAGTTCAAATCCTGCGATGTGAGTTCTGGGAAACAATTAAAAAAATTAGTTTGAAAGACTTAATATTCCTTGACGAATCGGGAGTTAATTTGGCAATGGTGAGGTTATATGCTAGGTATGCAAAAAGGTGACAGAGCCAAGGGGCTCAAACCAACTTGCGCGTGGCAAAAATGTCTCAATAATTGGAGCAATGTCAGTCAATAAAATTTTGACATCGGTTAATCTAATAGGCGGAACTGATGCAATTACATTTGAAGCTTTTATTATCAGAAAACTCGTACCAAAACTCTGGAAAGGTGCTTGTGTGGTGATGGATAATTGTCCTATTCACCTGGGAGAAGAAGTCAAAAAAGCTATTGAAAAGAAAGGCGCAAAATTAATATACTTATCACCTTATTCACCAGATTTTTCACCAATTGAGAATCTGTGGTCAAAACTTAAAATCATTCTCCGTTCTATCAAGACTACTAATTATCAAGAGTTAGGAAAAGCCATCGAGTTTGCGTTCGGACAAGTTACATCGTCAAATATTTTTAACTGGTTTACACACTGCTGTTATTGTACCTCATCTTTCTGAGAAAGGCTATACCTACCCAATTAGTACCGAAAGTCTTGCCCAAACGGAATAAGATTCCTGGACTTATAGCAACCGCCAAGACGGTTAAGCCGCTGTGCGAAGCACAGCTTCCATTGCATCCCGCTCGACAGTCGAATTTAACCCTCTTTTGTCACTCTCGTGGTAGTATAATCAGTGACACACCACAAAAGCATTGCCAGTCCTAGGGTAGAGCCTCGTCAACCAGTACCCACCGTCAAATTTATAGATGAATATTGTCAAATTTACCAAAACATATTTCCCGAAGTTAGGAGCTTTGAAGCTTTTAATTACTTATATGTCGGTATGATATCGGACATAAAACGCAAAACACTACCATCAATAGCGAAAGTTATAGGGCTAGATAATCATCAACCATTACACCATTTTTTAACACAATCACCTTGGGATGTAAAAAAATTAAGTCAGCAACCATTAGAATTAATATTATATGTACTTCAAGGGCGTCCAATATTACTAATAATTGATGAGACAGGAGAGACAAAAAAGGGGGATGCGACTGATTATGTAAAACGGCAGTACATTGGAAATTTAGGTAAAACAGATAATGGTATCGTTGCAGTTACAGCGTATGGTGTTTGCTCTGGTCTGACTTTTCCTCTATTATTTGAAGTTTATAAACCGATATCAAGACTGCAACCAGGAGATGAATATCTAACTAAACATGAAATTGCCGCAAAAATGATCAAACAATTGCGTGCGATAGGATTTAAATTTAATCTTGTCCTAGCAGATAGTTTATACGGAGAGAGTAGTAACAATTTTATTCAAATACTAGAGAAATGGAATCTAAATTTTATTGTGGCAATTCGCTCTAACCACAAAGCATGGGGAGTTACAGATGCGAAAGTCAAATATTCAAAGTGGCAAAGATTCAAACGTGTCTTCTCTGATTTAAGCTCGGAAGACAGATATATAAGAGAGATTCTTTGTGGTGATAATCCGGAAATTAAATATTGGCAAATCACAACTGATAAAGAGGAGCTTCCCAAAAACACTACTTGGTATGTAATGAGTAAATTTCCCAACATTACACCCAGAGAATTAGGTAATTTTTATGCTTTAAGAACTTGGGTAGAATATGGTTTGAAGCAAAGTAAAAACGAATTAGGATGGGCAGATTTTCGCTTAACTAATTATCCACAAATAGAAAAATGGTGGGAAATTATTTTTAGGTCTTATTTGATGGTTAGTCTCCACTCTGAACAACTGCTAAAATTACCACCACAATCTGAATCTAATTTTTCATCATATCCTTGGTGGGATCAAGGAAATGGGTGGAAGAATATTCTTAACAACCTCCGTTTAATACTTCAACCATTTGTACTATTTAACTTTATTAAACCTTGGGTACGAATTTTTACTATTCCTAAGTTATCCGAGGGCTTTTTTAAACTTCAAATGCTTGTCAATAATTTAACTAGTTCAATTTTTCAAAACCTCAATATCCCTTATTGCTATTTTTCCTCTGCGTAGAGTGACAAAAGAGGGTTAGCTTTAGACGCCAAGACCCGTGAAATTGTCGGGGTTTACATTGGGGCAAGAGACTCAGCCGCCGCGAGTGAATTATGGAAATCATTACCGCGGGTCTATCGACAATGTGCCGTCGTCTACACGGATTTCTGGGCGGCTTACTCGAAGGTGTTAGCAAGTAAGCGGCATCAGGCGGTCGGGAAAGAAACGGGTAAAACCAGTTATATCGAGCGCTTCAATAACACTCTCCGACAACGGGTCTCTCGTTTGGTACGAAAGACCTTATCTTTTTCTAAGTCATTCAATAATCACATCGGTGCGATTGGGTATTTTATCCATCACTACAATTTATCATTACTTGTTTAGGACTACCTCAAGTTGTTTATTTTTCATTTTTTAGTGCATTCAATCTACAGTAATGCATCTCTTTATTCTGTCTTATTCTAAACTCCTTTTCTAAGTAAGCTGCTACGCATATAAAGTGAACTTGTACGAGAGAAACTGGCGATTACTTTGCGCTAGGTCCGGGATTTGAAAGACCCAATTTTTGCTGCAAAAAATCCTGGGCTACTTGTCCAGCTTCCTGCTGTTTCTTATCAACTTGATAATTGAGCCGTCGCATATCTTCCTCGGAGATTTTGCCGCCCAATTCTGCGAGCACTTGACGCAATTCCGGGTATTTTTCCAAAACTTGCGATCGCACAACCGGAACTGCTTGGTAGGGCGGGAAATAGTTCTTGTCATCTTTGAGAACTACTAAACCCAAACTTTGAATCAAACCGTCCGTCGTATTACCAGCAATCACATCTACTTCTTTTTGTTGCAGCGCTTGATAAAGCAATCCTAACAGCAACTCCTTCGGTTCTTCTCGAAACTTAATCCCGTAAGTTTTAGCCAATCCGGGAAATCCATCTTCTCTCTCGTTAAATTCTGGGCCGAAACCAGCGCGTAATTTAGGTGCAGCTTTCCCAAGTTGCGAGAGAGTTTGTAAATTGAGTTTTTTGGCATCGTCTCCCCGCACAATAATCGCAAAACTGTTATTAAATCCCAGCGGTTCCGTCCATTCTGCTTTAAACTGTTTGGGATATTCTTGTTTGAGGTAATCGAGGACTTTGTTGGGATCAGAAATCGGTTTTTGTTTGAGCAGGTTGGCGTAAGCAGTACCCGTGTATTCGACGTACAAGTCGATTTTACCGGCTCTTAGGGATTCATGGCAAAGCGAGCCTCCGAGATTTAGTTCTCGTTCTACTTTGATATCTGTTTTAGCTTCGATATGGCGTGCTAAAATTTCTGCGAGGATGACTTGTTCGGTAAAGTCTTTCGAGCAGATGACAACTTGCTTTTGGGGCTTAGAGGTACATCCTGCTACTGCAAGCAAGCAAAGCAGCCAGCAGGAATAGAAAAAAAAATCGTTCTTAGAGATTTTCATGACTTAACTCAAATTAAAAATCTACAATTAATACCTTATAAGTTATAGCATAAAGCCCAGATCGCAGACTTCTTCAAGAAGTCTGCGCTTTAACACCGATCGCACTTTACCCAAGTTCCGTTTTCCTGTTGTAACATTTATTGATAGACATGGAGGAATAAATATGGTAATCAGAGTCAGCGATATTATCCACCAGCAGCGGCAATTTTTTGCGACTGGGAAAACTAAGGATGTGGATTTTCGGATCGAACAACTCAAGAAGCTCAAAAGTGCGATCGTTTCCAATCAATCACGGATTGTGGATGCTGTCAAGGCTGATTTAAACAGGCCGGAGTACGAGGCTTATTTTGAAATTGCTGCGATCGCAGAAGTTAATTATGCCATCAAAAATGTAAAATCGTGGGCAAAGCCGAAAAAAGTGCCTACTTCGATCGATCAATTCCCAGCATCCGCCCGCATTTACCCAGAACCTTTGGGGGTAGTTTTAATCATCGGGCCTTGGAATTACCCATTTCAGCTAATGATATCACCCTTGGTCGGGGCGATCGCCGCCGGCAACTGCGCCATCCTCAAACCTTCAGAAATCGCCTCGCATACATCGGCAGTTGTCGCCGACATGATTAGCAAAACCTTCGATCCCGCCTACGTAGTCGCCGTCGAAGGAGGAGTCGAAATCAGCCAACAATTATTAGCGGAAAAATTCGATCACATCTTCTTTACAGGTGGCACAAAAATCGGTAAAATAGTCATGGAAGCCGCCGCTAAACACCTGACACCTGTCACATTAGAATTGGGTGGCAAAACTCCTTGCATTGTACACTCAGATATTCAAGTTGAATACACTGCTAAACGCATTGCGTGGGGCAAATTCATCAATGCCGGTCAAACTTGTATCGCTCCCGATTACCTGTTAGTTGATAAAAAAGTTAAACCAGATTTGATGCAGGCAATTAAAACGGCAATTCACGGATTTTACGGCGACGATCCGCAGAAAAGTCCCGACTATTCCCGCATTATCAATCAGCATCATTTAGGACGTTTGGCAGAGTTTATCAAAGACGGAGAAGTTGTCGTGGGCGGTCAAACAAACCCCGAAGATAAATATATTGCACCCACGGTTCTCGACAAGGTTTCCTGGGATGCGCCTGTGATGAAGGATGAGATTTTTGGGCCGATTTTGCCAGTTTTGGAGTATGATGATTTCGGGGAGGCGATCGCCCAAATCAACGCCCGTCCCAAACCCCTAGCTTTGTATTTGTTCTCGAAGGATAAAGAGAAACAAGAGCGAGTTTTGCGAGAAACTTCTTCCGGCGGAGTTTGCATAAACGACACGGTTATGCAAGTCGGAGTAACAAGTTTACCTTTTGGGGGAGTTGGCGACAGCGGGATCGGCACCTATCACGGCAAAGCAAGTTTTGACACTTTTTCTCATCAAAAAAGCGTGCTGCAAAAGTCATTTTTACTTGACTTAAAATGGCGCTATGCTCCCTATCTAGGTAAGTTGGATTTGATTAAGAAAGTTATCGGTTGATCGATCGCACTTGGAGGGGCGGGTTCACCAAGGTTGACAATATAAGCGAGATAGCCAAATCAGCCCACCCCTTCCTGATATTACCGGTTAAGCAATTCCACTGTGAACGATTATTTCCATAAAATTTAAAGGATTGCTCATCGGTTTTTTGAACGATTTCCATCACACTCTCTACGTCACTCCTAAAGGACAGTTGCCCCGTCCAAAATAATCCACATTAGAAATGTCTATAATATCTTTTAGCATCTTCTCGCTAACAAGCAATTTATGGAACCTTTAGCAAAAGAACCCTGTGCCGCCTGCCGCCCAAACTCTCCCCGCCTCACAGCTTACGAAATTGTCCAGCTAAAACCTCAAATTCCCGACTGGAATTTAATTGAAAAAAATGGCATTCCCCAAATAGAACGCACCTACGAATTCCCGGATTTCAAAAGTGCGATCGCCTTTACAAACAGCGTCGGCGAAGCAGCAGAAACCGAAGGACATCACCCCGCACTGTTAACCGAGTGGGGAAAAGTTACCGTTACTTGGTGGACTCACGCGATTTCTGGACTGCATCGCAATGATTTTATTATGGCTGCAAAAACAGATGCGATCGCCAATCAATTCCCTAAATAAAATCCGACTTATAGCTCAATCGTAGTTTAAGAAAGCACTGCCTTGGGCACTGGGGAATGCGGTTGATTGGCATTATTCAACAACTCTAGATTGAGTCGGTAGCCGACATTCCGTACAGTTTGAATCAGGCTCGGCTGTCGCGGGTCGATTTCGATTTTTTTACGCAGAGAGAGTACGTGAGTGTCGATCGTCCGGGGGTTATCAATAGCATCGGGCCAGGCACGACGCAGCAAATCCGAGCGCGACAGTGGCACTCCTCCAGCTTGAGCTAGCACGTACAGCAGGCTAAATTCCTGCGGAGTCAGCTCAATATGTTCCTCGTACAACCTGACTCGGCGCTGCACCAAATCAATTTTCAGCAGCCCGCACTCCAGCGTCGCCGGCGGTATCATCGTGCGGTTACGGCGCATCAGAGCTTCCACCCTGGCCATAAACTCTTGCATCCCAAAGGGTTTAGTCAGGTAATCGTCTGCGCCCGCCTTCAAACCTTCAACAATATCCGATTCCGAATTCCGCGCCGACAGCATCAAAATCAGCGACTGCTGCTGCTGTTGCAGCCAGTGGCAAAATTCCAAACCGTCCCCATCCGGCAATTGAGCATCCAGAATGACTAGGGTTGGCTGGCGGCTGAAAAATATTTCCCTAGCGTGACTGATATCCGCTGACTGGTGCACCCAGTGACCGACTTGCTGTAGATGCCAGCCCAAGAGCGATCGCAGGTGCGGATTCCCTTCAACAATTGAAATACTTGCAGATTCCACAGAGGCGAGCTTCCCATATCACTAATTGCTACAAGGTTAACAGAGCTTTTGTCAAGCTTTTGTAACCATCGCTACTCAAGCATGAGCTGCGTTTAAAGCAGCGGACACACCCAGGGTACGAATGTTAAAGATTGGGTTAATTTGGCAGGGTCAGCCTGCAGAAAGGTTAAATCATTATGGCGATGAGCTTACAATGAAAATAAGACAGTGTAAAGCCGATCGACCCCATGCCCCAACCGCCTGCTAAAAGCGATCCCCCCGACCCAGCCCCCACTCCCAGGAGGTTGACAAATCGCGCAAGTGAAACTAGAATTCCTCCAACCGTTCGCTCGGTAGCCGGAACACTCAGCCACTTTGACCGCCAAATTCAGCAACATCCCGACTCCATTAAACGCACAGCGAATTATCTAGGTGCGCGCAAAAAGTCGAGCAACTGCATTGCAACGAGTGAAATTTTTTATGGAGGGTAGCCTGTTGAGCAGGGTAAAAACTTTTATTTAGAAATAGCCTCAAGCTGAGCCACTCAGCATCAATCGAGGCCATTCCTAAATCCCGCCGTCATTATACAAACCACAAAGGATTTCAACCTCACACCATGCTACAAGACACCCAAACAATCCGGCACTACCAGAAACTCACCGACGCCCTCGTCGAAATGTGGAATAGAGGTTATCGCTTCGATGATCTGCGGCTTTACTTAGACGGGTATTTAGCAGCCCTGCGGCATTCCAACGGTTTGGAACCCTATCTGATTCACAGACTAGAGGAAGAAGCAGCGCGTTACATTCACGACCCCTCCAATTTTGCAATGCCACAGACCCAAACTGAAGCCGACTACTATTAAATAGCAAATTCGGTTGGATAAACCCTTGATGAATTGGGAATTGGGAATTGGGAATTGGGAATTGGCAATGGGGAATTGGCAATTGTAACGGGTTCCCTGGCTCTGCCTGGGAACCAATGTCCAGATGCTCTGCCTCGCTTTCGGAGCCTAAAAATTCGAGTCATAGCCGACCGCAGTGCGTTCCCAGGCTCTGCCTGGTATAGCAATCCTAAATGAGTCGTAAATTTTTTACCCCATCCCAACCTTCCCCGAACCCGCGGGGAGGAAGTAAGAAATTCACAAATGATTTAGTCTTGCTCTAACGAATAATTAAGTAAATTAACCTAATTCAACGTAAAACGCGATTGCTGTTATTTCCCCGACTTCTTTAAGAGGTCGGGGAGATGTTTTTTCTGTCTAATTTAAGAAGCCAAAGCCACTTCTACAACTTCTTGCAATTCGCCCTTTTGATACATCTCGATCATAATATCCGAGCCACCAATAAACTCGCCGTTGATATAAACTTGGGGAATTGTCGGCCAGTTGGAATACTCTTTAACGCCTTGACGAATTTCCTGGTCGGCCAAAACATCAACAGTTTCGTAAGGTACTCCCAAAGTATTGAGAATTTGCACCACAGTATTAGAAAAACCACACTGGGGCATTAACTTATTGCCCTTCATAAATACCATGATTTTGTTTTGCTTAACCAATTCGTCAATTCTTTCATGTGCTGCTGTAGTCATGGTAGCTCCTAATATTGTTTGAAAATGTTTAAACGTTGACTGACGCAGAAACCGGGTTTTTTAGGACAATCTTTCGTTACAGCCATAGATTCCGGTTAAGAAACCCGGTTTCTTTGGTTTTTGTGCGTAAGTGCAGCAGTTGTATTTCAAGCAACTATTGACAGAAGCACAAACTTGTGATGCCCAATTGCCGATCAACTATTAAGCAACTTGACTTTTCGCTTCCCATTCTGCGGGAGTTAAGGTTTCCAAGCCCAAAGCGTGGATGGCTTCACTAGCCATTGCCTGTTTGAGAGCGCCGTAGACCATTTGGTGCTGCTGTACTCGGCTTTTTCCTTCAAAGGCAGCAGAGACGACTCTCGCCTGGTAGTGGTCACCGCCACCGGTCAAATCGTCAACTTGTATTTTAGCGTCAGGCAACCCTGCCTTAATCATTTCTGCTACTTGAGACGGTGTAACCATTGGTTTCTCTGATAAACGGCTGTAATTTAGATTTTAGTGGAACTATTTTTTCGATGAGCTCGGTTGACTGCTGGCAGGCCGGGGAAAGGGCGAATCCACAAAACCCAATTCCAGTAACTGCTGGTAAGCTTTCTTGCCCAAGTCGCGAGTTGGCTGCTGCGATCGAATAATCTGAATCAGCAGGGGCACAGCCAGTTCGGGCTTATTTTGCGCCCGGTGTACCAACGCCAGCCGGTAGGTAGCTTCGTCGCGCATTTGGGCCGTTTCTACAGCTTTGGTGCGGTGGCTTTCGGCCAAGCGGATGTCAATTCCGGCAAAACTGCTACCCAGTTGTTGGTAGAAGTTGGAGAGTTGATTGAAAATTTGGCGGGATTCTTGGAGTTTTTGAGTAGCCAGTGCGTAATTCTGATTGGAAATAGCACTGCTGGCTTCTGTCATCAAACGCTGGCCTCCTGGGACGCTCAGCAAGCTGCTGTCTTGCGTCAGAGGGCGAAGATTGTTGGGGTCTTTGGGGTCGTCGGCGGGTTCGACTTGGGGTTGGTTCTCTGGCCCAGAAGGTTGTTGTGCTTGGACTTGGAGCGGTTGCAACAGGGTAAAAGCTGCGATCGCCCCGATCGTAATCCGGGCAGTGGAGCGAAGCCAGCAAACAGTTCCAGAGTATACCATGAAATTACTTTGCGCCTGTGCGCCTTAAAAAAATATTTAGCTTGAGCCGATCTTACCATTGGCGATCGCAACCGGCTAAGTGTAAACCAAATTTGTTGAAATGTCAAAGGGTGCGCGATCGGGCAAAAGGTTCTTTAGGAAAAATTAAGTAGAGACTTGACTGGTTGTTCTCAAAATGAGAAGATAGAATGGTAGTTGAGAAACGATCTATGAGACTGATTTCTAAGAAAAATCTTCTGAGTGCGATCGAACCCTACCCGGATGCCCAGAGTGCGATCAAATCCTGGTACCAGCTAATCAAAGACAACGATTGGCAATCCTTAGAAGATGTGCGAAACGGATATTCGCGATCGGTCGATCAAGTCTGTGGATATACCATCTTTAATATTAAAGGCAATCAGTATCGATTAATTGTACAAGTTAAATACAAAAGCAAAATTATATATTTTAAGCAGTTCTTAACTCATGCCGAATATAGCAAAATCAACTGGGACAATGAAGATGAAGTCAAAATAAAAATAAATTAAATTCTACCTAAGCATATCGGTAATCAATACAGATTACCGGATACTTTTAACAAATCAAAAACATTTACACCAATCGTCAAAAGCAGGAGATAGAGAAAAAAACACCCACCTTATACTTGAGAACCATGTCTAATTAAACAAGGGAAGGAACCATGAATATAACAATTGAGAAAACAGCTTACGGTCAACTACTGGCGAAATCGCAGCCTAAGCCCATCCTGAACGAAGAAGATTACGATATTGCCCTCGCAGAAGTAGAATCTCTGATGTCTCAGGAAGAATTAACATTAGAAGAAGAAACTTTACTGAGCCTCTGGGCTCTGTTGATCGAAGAATACGAAGCCAAGTATTACCCAATCCCAGAAGCGACTCCCCGGGATGTTCTATTGCATCTCATCGAAGTTCGCGAACTCAAACAAGCCGATTTAGTGGGCGTGATTGGTTCCAAAGGAGTAGTCTCTGAGGTGGTTAATGGGAAACGGGCGATTAGCAAGGCGCAAGCTAAGGCGCTGGGAGAATTTTTTAATGTTAATCCTAGCGTGTTTATTTGAGGGATTTGCTGAATCATTGTTAATAAGCCTTTTACGGGCGGGCTAGAAGCCCACCCCACAAGAAAATTCAGTTTTTGTGGAACAGGCATCCTGCCTGTTCTTGAGAATATAGTAAGACTGGATTAAAATTAAACAAAGGCATTTCTGATGACACAACCGATCCAACTTTCCGCAAATACCTTACAAAACTATCAAGGAATTGGAGTCCCCGATGAAAGTCTGGCAGTGATTTTGCAACGCGGCGGCGACGAATTGCTGCTGTCAAAAGCGGACGATCGCTTTACAGTCCGCCCCTCATCAACAGCATCAGCCTCAAACGATTGGGCTGCAACAACTGGGGCAAAACTAAACCGTCGCATCGGCCAAAGCAATCTCGAAGAATATCTCGTTGCACGCGATCGCCTAGAAGCAGCAATGCAAGCAGCCCGCGCCAGTGATGCCGTAGCTTTTGCCAGCCACGTCTATTGCCCCGCGAACAATCCGAGTACATTCTTTTATTTAACCGACCAAATTACCATTCAATTTGGCGAACAAGTAGACGAACAATCGCGAAAGGCGATCGCCAATGCAGCAGCTTTAAACATAGTCCGGCCAGTGGAAGGAATTCCCAACACCTTCGTCTGCGAAGTCACAAAACAAGCAACAGAAAACCCGGTCAAAATTGCCAACCGCCTGACAAGATATCCAGAAGTTCTCGTAGCGGAACCAAACATTTTAGTAGAGACGCAGCAGCATTACACGCCCCGCGATCCGCTTTATCCCAAACAGTGGTATCTCCATAACAAAGGCGGCAACCAACTTGTCGGCGGTGCTCAAATTTATGCAGAACCAGCTTGGGACATGACTCGCGGAGTTCGATCGATCGTAATTGCCATCGCCGACGATTCAGTTGACATCACCCACCCAGATTTTCAAGGCCAAGGCAAAATCGTCTCACCCATCGATTTAAAAGACGGCGACACTTCCCCGATGCCAGTCGCAGACTCAGACAACCACGGCACAAGTTGTGCCGGCGTCGCCGCTGCTGAAGAGAACGGCAAAGGCATTGTCGGCGTCGCCCCCGGATGCGCCCTGATGCCCATCCGTACCACGGGTTTTCTCGATGACAATTCTGTCGAAAAAATATTTAATTGGGCGATCGAAAAAGGGGCCGCCGTCATTTCTTGCAGTTGGGGGCCTGCTGCTGTTTACTATCCCCTTTCCCTGCGGCAGAGTGCCGTTATCACCAAAGCAGCAACCCAAGGGCGGGGCGGCAGAGGCTGCGTTATTCTGTTCGCTGCCGGGAATGCCAACCGCCCAGTCAACGGCACAATTAACGAGAACGGCTGGCCCAACAACGTGGTGGAGGGTCAAACTAGATGGCTGGCAGGATTTGCCGTTCACCCAGACGTAATTGCCGTCAGCGCTTCCACTTCCCTCAACAAAAAAGCAGCTTACAGCAATTGGGGCACCAGCATCTCGGTTTGCGCCCCCAGCAACAACGCGCCGCCGGGAACTTGGTTGCCAGAAACCGGATTTATCGGCACGCCGCCGGAGGTGACGCAGTATTTGCCGGGTTTGGGGGTGTTTGCAGCCGATCGAGTGGGCGATCGGGGCTACGATTGGGGGGACTATACTGATACTTTTGGCGGTACTTCCAGCGCCACTCCTGTAGTCGCTGGGGTTGCAGGGTTGATACTTTCGGCTAACCCCCGTTTGACGGCGCGGGAAGTGCGGGGAATTCTCGAACAAACTGCTGAGAAAATTGTCGATCCCGATCCCGATCCCCAGTTGGGCAATCAGATGGGAAATTACGATCCTAACAACGGCCGCAGCGATTGGTTTGGTTACGGGAAAGTGAATGCTTTTAAAGCTGTGCAAGCTGCGGTGAGAAAGGGCGGCGGCAATCCGAATATCGGCGGTGCGGTGTTCAGCGATATTTCTGGACATTGGGCACAGAAGTTTATTGAAGCTTTGGCTGCGGCGAATATAATTAGCGGTTTTCCTGACGGTTCTTTTAGGCCGGATGAGAGTTTAAATCGTGCTCAATATGCGGCGCTGTTGGTGAGTGCGTTTAGTCCGATTCCGAGGGTGCCGGCTACAAATTTTATTGATGTTTCTGCTACTTTTTGGGCCAGAAGTGCGATCGAACGGGCAAATCGGGGCGGCTTTTTGGCGGGGTTTCCGGGGTTGAAGTTCGGCCCGAATCAGAATTTGACTAAGGCTGACGCGATCGTGTCTTTGGTTAACGGTTTGGAACTCAAGGGCGGCAATCCTGATTCTTTGAAAGTTTACAACGATCGTTCTCAAATTCCTAATTATGCTTTAAGTGCGATCGCCACAGCAACTGCTTTGAAGATAGTGGTTAATTATCCTTCCCGCGATTGGCTTTCGCCGCAGCGGGATATTACCCGCGCTGAGATTTCGGCTTTGATTTACCAGACTTTGGTGGCGATTAATCGGGCAAAGCCGATCGATTCTCCTTACATTGTCTAGCTAATAACAGTAAAACTGGTTCGATAGTTCGGACTTCAGTCCTCATAAAATCCGAGGACTGAAGCCGCTATAATGCGCGGCGAGTCGAACCACTTTTTGCGTAAGTCCTGACAAAAAGATCGCTTTTTTAATGATAGCTTTACATATCGAGTTTCTTTCCCGGAAATCCAGGGTTTCACATTACGAATTAAAAACTGTCCCGACTATTGCAATAAGATGAGTTACATCTGCGGAATATGAGCCAAAACTGTGCGTAGTGAATCAGAGAGATTGGGAAAGCCGATTGTCAAGGTGAATTAATTTTTGTAAAGGTTTGTGCCAATCGCGAACATGACTCTGGAACAGACCTATATAATAACCAAATTACCCGTCAAGCTAAGACTTTTGATCGAAATCATTAATTAATAGAGTCTTTAAACTCATTTTCAAAATAGCCAAAAGTTTTGCGTTCGGATCTTCAAGGTGCCTTTTTTGACTGAACCTACCTTGTAAAAAGGAAAAACTCAAATGCCAAAAAGATCGTTGGAACTCTTCGGCGATGGCCGCGTATACGAAATCGAAGACGACCTAGCTATTAAAGTTACGGAGACTAATGGGCAAGTAAAAGCATTAATTGATGCTTTAAGCTTCAGTGTGGCTAAAACATATCATATTCATCCTCCAGACGAACAACCTCCTGATGTGGTAGAACGCAGAGGTTCAAAGCATATCAATCAAGAAGGTTTCAAGCTTCTCAGGACCTTTGAAGGATGTGAACTCACTGCTTATGATGATGGCGGTGGAGTTTGGACAATTGGTTACGGACACACTGGCGATGATGTTTATCCAGGACTTACTATTAGCCAAACGCAAGCAGAAGAATTGCTGAGGGAAGATTTAGAAAAGTTTGAATCCTATGTGGAGGATGCCGTTGAAGTTGAGATCGATGACAACCAGTTTTCTGCACTGGTTTGCTTCTGTTTCAACGTGGGCCCAGGAACAGAAGGTTTTGGAGGTTCAACTCTTCTGAAGCTATTGAACGAGGGAGATTATCAAGGAGCAGCCAATCAGTTTCCTGTGTGGAATAAAGTCAATGGTGAACCCTGGCTAGGGCTGACACGCAGGCGCTTGGCCGAGCAAGCTCTGTTTTTAGGAATGCCTGAAGTTCGGGTTCTCACACTTACCGAGCCAATAATGCAAGGTGAGGATGTGCGTCAAGTGCAAGAAGCGCTGATCGCGGCAGGAATAAATGTTTCAGCAGATGGCGTTTTTGGTAAAGACACCGATCGCGCTGTGCGACAGTTTCAACAGCAAAAAGGGCTAACGGCGGATGGTGTTGTCGGTACCCAAACACGCAAAGAATTGGGACTATAAAATCGATTGCGTAACCAATAAGACTGACACAATCAAGTAATTTTCACAAGCTCTGTGGAGGTAAGGTGCGGTGTGTATCGCCTACGGATAGAGTTTATGAATCCAGGACTGACCAAATTCAAATTGATTGGATAAAACCATGACTAACTCAAGCGACATTCTATTTAATCAACCTGTAATTATCGAAGCCTGTGAAGAATTTGTCCAACGGGATATGTTGGAACTTAGAGGCAGTTTCCCGGGATTGCTCCAAGATGCCCCCATGTCTTCGACTGCGGTGGTCAATGGCTTATCTCAACAGTTGATTTATCAACTGCAACTGATGATGCCAGATGCCTTTGTCAGTTTTGATGACCTTAATGTAGACTTGCTGGAGGCAGCTTTTCCCTACGTACAAACCCCGGCAAAAGAGGCACTTCAGAGCAGGGTAAGCTCATCTAATTTGGTATAATATGAACTTGACAAATCAAACAATATCAGCATAGGTAACCGGGTAAAAA
>NZ_JAUBQH010000095.1:0-15750 GCF_036701145.1 Microcoleus sp. Pol17C6 | reverse complement strand
ATTATACTGATGATCGGTAAAAAAGTCATTCTGGGGTCCACGAGTATTTATACTCATCGCAAAAGTGACACGCTCCCCGGCAATGCCCTGTCCGGCTCCAAGAACTTACAATTTAACATTCTTAACTCAAAACAATTATTTAGCCGTCCCTTAAACCACAATAACCTTTTGGTATTATAGTAGCCGCGCCGACGGTTAAGATGTACTTAATTGCTAAAACCCTAGATTTTCGTCCTTCATCCTTCATCCGTTACATCCGTTGCCGAACTTCCTTCTTCCGCAAACATGAATTATTTCACCTCATTAATCGGACAAGAGCAAGCAGTAGAATTGCTAACACAAGCAGTCGAGCGAAACCGAATTGCTCCTGGTTATTTATTTGTCGGCTCTAACGGCATCGGCAAAAGTTTAGCCACTCAGTCTTTCATCGAGCTTTTATTCTCAGCCAATATTGCCGAAACCCGATTAATAGCCTCCGTGCAAAATCGCGTGCGGCAGCGCAATCATCCAGACTTACTTTGGGTAGAACCAACTTACATGAGCCAAGGCAAACGGCTGTCACCAAAGGAAGCAGAGGAAGCCGGTTTAAAGCGGAAAGCACCGCCACAAATTCGCTTAGAACAAGTTCGAGAAATCGGTGAATTTCTAAGCCGACCGCCGCTAGAAGCTGCGCGTTCAGTCGTAGTTTTGGAACAAGCAGAAACAATGGGTGAGGGAGCCGCTAACGGCTTGTTGAAAACATTAGAAGAACCGGGAAAAGCAGCGCTCGTTTTAATTGCTCCGACAGTGGAAGCTTTGCTGCCAACTTTGATTTCCCGCTGTCAAAAAATCCAGTTTTCTCGGCTGAATCCCCAAGCAATGGCACAAGTTTTGCAGCAAGCGGGATTCGCGGAGATTTTAGATCATCCCGAAGTAATGGGGATGGCTCAGGGAAGTCCTGGGGAGGCAATTTCTATTTGGCAGCAACTGCAATCAATACCCGAGGATTTGCTGCAAAAGGTGAAGCAGTTGCCTCAAAACCTGCGGTCTGCTTTGGAATTGGCCAAGGAAATTGATAAAACTTTAGATACTGAATCTCAGTTGTGGTTAATCGATTATTTACAGCACTGTTACTGGCAGCAATTTTTGGCAGGAGGAATTAGTCGATCGCCCTTAGAACCCTTGGAGAAAGCACGACAATATTTGCTAAACTACGTACAACCGCGATTAGTTTGGGAATGCACGCTAATGGGAATATGTCAAGCATAATTTATTGCCAAGTTTGAGCGCAATACGATGAGTAACACGATGGAAAAAGCCACATTTGCAGCCGGTTGTTTTTGGGGAGTTGAACACAAGTTTCGCGCCGTTGCGGGTGTCGTCTCGACTGCTGCGGGCTACACAGGAGGTCACTGGCCGAATCCCTGCTACCTAGATGTTTGCGCCAGAGTCACCGGTCACGCTGAAGCCGTGCTCGTAGAGTACGATCGATCGCAGGTGAGTTACGAAGCACTGCTAGAGGTATTCTGGAACTGTCACGATCCCACCCAAATCAATCGCCAAGGCCCCGACAGAGGCGAACAGTACAGGTCGGTAATTTTTTATCACAATTCCGAACAAGAAAAAGCAGCTCGCCTCTCCAAACAAAAATTGCAAACTTCCGGTAAATACGACAAAGACATTGCCACCGAAATCAAACCTGCTGGTGAATTTTATATGGCAGAGGATTACCACCAGCAATATATTGAGAAGAAGCGGCTTTCGTCAAAAGTCATTAATTAAAAAGTAGGCATACGCAACCAAAAATAAAAAATTTTAGGGGCTGGTAAGCTAATGATCTATACTAGCCACCACTTTATTATTAATGCAAAACTCTGCCTCCCCCAAGCCATGTTTATTTCCACCTACTTAGTAATAAATCATTAGTGATGAGAGGATAGTGTTTGGTAGGGGCAATCCCCCCGTGGTAGGTCGATGCGATGGGGATGCGGCACCAATCTCAGCTTTGACAATTGCCAAAAGAATATAGATGCGGGGCGGGGAATGCCAGTCTGAAGAAGATCGATCGCGTTTTAAACAGCTTGTTACGCAAGTCATAAGATTATAAAAATGCTGTAGTAGTTGACCGCGTAAAACCCCAACAATTTTGAAAGAAAGCCTAAATTAATATTGGTAATTTCTGTTTCATTTTTTTTGATTAATCCCGGTTTTTGCCTCCCGGACTGTAGTCATTAGTTAGCAATTAGTAGTCATTAGTCAGATTGCAGAAGGAAAATGGAAGAATATCTACTTTTGCAGTTTTGCTTGTTTATTTGCTAAGCTAGATGTGGCGATCTGTCACCAATAAACCTTAGATTTATGCACAGGTTATTAACTGGGAAACTGCGAGTAGAGTATTTAACAATACCGATAGCTAATCTTCCAGCAAATCTATCCGGTACTAAAATTGTACAGCTTACTGACTTTCACTACGACGGGGTGCGGCTGTCGGAATGGTTGCTACAAGAGGCGATTGCTGCGGCCAATGAAACTGAACCCGACCTGATTTTTTTAACCGGTGACTTTATTACCTACGATCCCGCACCTATTTACGACTTAGTGCAGCGATTGAAAAACTTGCAAAGTCGGGTGGGAATTTACGCGGTTTTGGGCAATCACGACCACTATTGGCCTGGGGCAAAGAGAGAGGTTGCTAATGCTTTAAATACCGTCGGGATTCGGGTTTTGTACAACGAAGCAATCTATCCTTTGGGGCCAGAATTTGCTTTAGTTGGGTTAGCAGATTTTTGGTCGGGCGATTTTGCGCCTAAACCTGTAATGGCATCAATAAATCCCGCGATTCCTCGGATTGTATTGTCTCACAATCCTGATACTGCTGAAAAGCTGCAAAATTGGCGTATTGATTTGCAGTTGTCTGGGCACACTCACGGCGGTCAAATCGTTATTCCTGGTATCGGCCCTTTGTACGCTTGGGTCAGAAAAATTGGCTATTTTATTCCTAAACGAATCCGAAAGTTCATTCCTTTTATGTCGGCTTGGGATCGAGTAGTTACTCACTGGGAATGGGCTAGCGGTTTGCATCAGGTTGGGAGTAATTTGCTGTACGTGAATCGCGGTTTGGGAACTTATTCGCCGGGAAGGCTATTTTGTCCCCCGGAGGTGACAGTAATTACTTTGGTTTGTCAAGATACGTAAAGGCTGGTTTAGGGTGCATACTTTCCTGATAATAGATAATATAGCAGAAGGAAAAAGCAAGTTCGGCAACGGATTGGCTTTCTTCGGATGTAACGGATGTCAGGAAGAAGGAAGAGGGAAGAAGTAAAAATGATTTTTGTACAATTTATATTATTTTTAATTGGCTTCTCCAAAGCGATAGCCTCTGCCGTAGACTGTGTGAATTAGCACCGATTCGCCAGGGGCTTCTATTTTGCGGCGCAGCAGGCGAATTTGAGCGGCTAATACATTGCTGCTGGGTTTTTCTGCTTCACTCCACAAATACTGGTGCATTTGTTCGTGTGTTAGCAATTGACCGGTATGGCGCATTAAGTATTCTAATAACTGGCATTCTTTTTCTGATAAGTCAATTGTGCGATCGCCCCGATAAGCTAATTGATTGTCGTAGTCTAGCTGTAAATCTGCAACTTGCAGCCGCCCGACAGCAACCTCGACATCAAAAGTAGGAGGCCGCCGCAGCAAGGCGCGGACTCTGGCTAGCAGTTCTCGCAGTTCAAAAGGTTTGACTAAATAGTCGTCTGCACCCGCGTCGAGTCCTTGTACGCGATCGTCTACGGTATCTTTGGCGGTGAGAAATAGCACTGGCGTATTCCGTCCTTGCGATCGCAACTTCTGGCAAATTGCCAGTCCGGTTTGTCTCGGCAGCATCCAATCCAAAATTAGCAAATCGTAATTGCCCTGCATTGCTAAATTGCTGCCACTTGCTCCGTCAAATGCCACATCAACTGTATAACCTTCGCGCGTTAAGACTCGACTCAAAGGGTCAGTTAACTCAACTTCATCATCAACTAAAAGAATCCGCATCCTGATTTCAAATTTGAGATTTGAGATTGTAGGTTAAGTAAACTGATTTGTACTAGATTTTAATGTGTGGAATACTTTCCGTTTCGCTCCAAGCTGCTGCTACCCATTCCTGGATTGCAGGCAAGGCCAAAATCGCATCCGCATAAGCTTTTGCTGATGGATCTAGTTTGACTCCGTAGGTGACAAAACGCATGACAACGGGGGCAAACATAGCATCAACAATTGTGAATTTTCCGAACAGCATATTGCCGCCTGTCCCGAATTTTTGGCGGCATTCGCGCCAAATGGTAAAGATGCGATCGATATCTGCTTCGACACCGGCAGTCATCCCTTCTCCCGGATAGCGGTTGCGGCAGTCCATCGGCATATTTTCGCGCAAATTTTGGAACCCCGCGTGCATTTCGGCGCAGATGGAACGGGCGATCGCCCGTTCCGCTACATCTGTCGGCCACAAATCATTTGCAAAGCGATCGGCAACGTATTCGCAAATTGCTAAAGATTCCCACACTTTCAAGTCGCCGTCGATTAAAACTGGCACTTTTCCCGATGGAGAATAGCGCCGAATTTCTTCATTGGTTGTCGGCCAGTCTAAGGGGATTCTCACCTCGGCAAATTCCAGTCCAGCTTGTTTCATCGCCAGCCAAGCGCGCAGCGACCAAGAGGAATAATTTTTATTACCAATAACAAGTGTCAATTCGGTCATAGTTTAGCTGTCAGCTATTTGCAATCGCCAGTTAAATTTTAAGTTTTAGAGTTGAATACACAAACCCGTGACACACAATGGCGATCCTGTTCTGTGCACCGGACTGTGCAAGCATTTTACATTAACAGCCTCCCAGCGTTCCGCGTTTTTCTGCAAACTTCGATCGGGGGGCGCGATCGAACACGCTTGATTGCACATGAGATGAGAAGCCTCTGTCCCTGGGAACCCTTGCCTGGTTAGCGCTAGGTACAGCTACTGTATAGTCCATTTCCTCCCTCTCTACACCACCGCCTGAGAGGATTTCATCTACTGTAATCTTTTTCAGGGAATCCTGGTCTACACTGTGAAAATTTGCGTCAAATTGTTGATTGTTTTCCATACTGACCGCCCTTTAAAAAGTGACTCAATAAAAAATTACTAAATATAATATATCCTCAAACAAAGGATCGAGCAATACCCTAAATTTATTTTTACCTAGGAACTCTATGTGTTATTCTGAGTTGGGTAAAAGCTGTTTCTGCTTGTGCGACGCTTGCCCCCTTCTAAAATTTAGAAATTTACACTCTAAAAATTGACATGATTACTGTTGCACTTCCCAAAGGCGGATTGTTAGGAGATAGCATTCGGCTGTTTAAATCGGTTGGATTAGACTTCAGTGCTTTTCTCGATTCCTCTAACCGACAACTTCAAATTTATGACCCGACCGGCACTGCCAAAGCTTTGCTAGTAAGGACGCACGACGTGCCAGTTTATGTGGAATACGGTCAAGCGGATTTGGGTATTGCTGGCTATGATGTTTTGCGGGAAAAAAAGCCGAAAGTTGCCAATTTAATTGATTTAAAATTTGGCAAGTGTCGGCTGTCGGTGGCGGTGAAGGAATCTAGTTCTTATCGACGAACTGTGGATTTACCTCCTCACGGTAGAGTTGCTTCAAAATTCGTACACTGTGCAAGGGAATATTTCCACAATTTGAATTTGCCGGTGGAAATTGTGCCGCTTTACGGTTCTGTGGAGTTAGGGCCGATTACGGGTATGTCGGAGGCAATTGTGGATTTGGTTTCGACTGGCAAAACTTTGCGAGAAAATGGTTTGGTGGAAATTGATGTTTTGTTTGAAAGTTCAGCTTATTTGATCGGTCATCCTCTGAGTTACCGTTTGAATACGGGGGGGGTGAATGAGTTAATCGGGAAGTTGAGAGAGCAAGTTTTGACGACTGTTTGATGCGAACGGGACTTAAACAAATTTTCGTGGTTAATAGGGTTAAAATCCTTGCTAGGCAAGGAAAATACGTCAAATGTGATAAAATCACCTGAAACCGATACCTATCAAAGATTTAACTATTTTCGATGTAAAATCCATACTAGAAAAGGCTTGTGGCCATTTTTACCAGTTTTTTTGTCTAAGTCCCGCTATGTTAGTCATTGAGTGGAAATTGATTTGCGTGCTCGCAAAAACTCTTGCACTTCTTCTTTTCCCAGAGGAACAGAGCGAGGTCTATAATTCCCTTTTATGTAACTTGCTTCTAGCATGATTGCACTCCCAAGGAATATTTTCTAAAAAATGAAAGTAAAAACATCTGACTTAAGGCAGATTATTGCTCAAGCTAGCTATTTATCTGAACGTCTGGGCAAACAGTTACAAATTACTGATAGCGAACAACAGCTAACATCGCGTTTTCAACGCTGGTGTAAAGTAAGCGCTCACGGAAACTGGGAAAAATTTGAGAAGCGGCTACTTTGGGAGGGGTTAGATGTTGAACAAGTACAGCAGGTTTTACGATCGCTCCCAGTTATAGATACTCAAATCTTACCAGTTTGGTCAGAGACTTTGAGGGCGATAATTGAAACCGCTTCTAATTTTCATCCCCCATCATTGACTCCAATTAATCCGCAAGCCTTAGCATTTCAAGAGCTATTGCTACCAGCAATCTATGTAGCGCGACAGCAATTATTAACTCGTCTGGGTACTAACTCCCTATCTGGTGAACATCTACCTTTAAAAATCCTCTCTGAGTCCTCTTACCTGACTTTTGAGTGTAGCTTGTTTGAAAAACTACTCAATCTTAGTACCAAAACGTTGACAGCAGAGTATTCCCGTTCTGTTTCCCTGATGGGAACACAATTACAAAACCAGACTACTGGGCAAGATGAATATAATACTTTCGTGGATAAACTCTTACAGCATGGAATGTTAGGATTTTTCCAGCAATATCCCGTTTTAGGACGCTTAATGGCAACTGCTATTGATTTTTGGGTGGAAGAAATAGCAGATTTTCTCCAGCGTTTGCAAGTCGATCTTCCTGAAATTCAGCAAATCTTCTCTCCATCCCAGTCTGATTTAGGAAAAGTTATTGATATTAAACCTTCCCTTTCCGATCCCCATCATCAAGGAAGAACGGTAATTGCCCTTACCTTTGAGTCGGGACTAAAACTAATATATAAACCTAAAGGTTTAGGGGCAGAAGTAGCTTTTACTCGGTTCTTAGATTGGTGCAATCAGCAGGATATTTCCTTACCTTTCAAAGTTCTGAAAATATGCGATCGCTCTGATTATGGTTGGGCAGAATATGTTGATCACCTACCCTGTGCAGACCAAGCAGCAGCACAACGATTTTACCAGCGAGCGGGAATGCTATTGTGTTTGCTGCATATTTTAAGAGTAACTGACTGTCACCATCAGAATTTAGTCGCCAATGGGGAACATTTTGTCCTGGTGGATATGGAAACTCTAATGCAACCAGAGGCGAAACTGATGGCAGATTTTCCCCAAGTAACGGAAGTTGAGAAAATAGTAGGTCAACAATTCTGGGATTCTGTAGTCCGTACTGGACTTCTTCCTCGTTGGAGTTTTATAGAAAACGGCTGCATTGCCTATCAAAATAATGCCCTAAGCAGATGCCAAAATCATCCCTCTCCTGCACTAACAAACGTACCCATGTTAGATGGTATTCCTCTCGAAGGTGGGGACTATCTTGATGAAATTGTGTGGGGATTTGAGGAGATGTATCGTTTCTTAATGTCTCATCAGCAGGTTTTACTCGCTGAGGATAGTCCTTTGGCAGCATTCAAAAGTGTGCAGGTACGATTTATGTTTAGGATGTCGCAGGTTTATGGAAAAATTTTAGAACATATTCAACACCCTAAATGCCTGCGTAATGGAATTGATAAAAGTATAGAAATTGATCACCTGAGTCGAGCTTTTCTGACTGTTAATGAAAAACCCCATAATTGGCAGATTTTATATAAGGAACTCCAGGCAATGGAGCAATTAGATATTCCCTATTTTAGTGCTTGTCCTGGCAACGATAAACTGGTGTTGGAGCTTGGGGAATCAATTGCAGAGTATTTCCAAGAGCCAAGTTACAAAACTGTGCAGACTCAGCTAGAAAACTTAAGTGAAACAGATCTGGCACGACAAGTGGAAATTATTAAAGGATGTTTTTATGCTGAAGGTAAAACAGTAAATTTACAAGCAAAATCAAGAAATCTTGATTCAGTGGAAACCCAGAGTGATAGCTTTGTTCCTGTGGCAAAAGAACAGTTACTTCAAGAAGCAGCGCGACTGGCGGAGGAAATTCAAGCACGAGCAATTTGGGGAAGTGATGGTAGTATGCAATGGATTGGTTTCAACTATTGTCCCAAGGCTAAGTGTTTTCAGTTTCAACCTTTAGGTGACAATCTCTACAACGGTAATAGCGGTATTGCACTATTTTTAGCAGCTTTGGATTATGTGAGGGGAACAAACCAGTTTCGAGAATTGGTGATGGGATCGTTGTTTTCACTCCACAAGTTTTTGCAAACCTTTGATTTTGAATCCCAGCGCAGGTTTGTTAGACAGGGTATTGGGGGTGGTATGGGCTTAGGTTCCCTCATCTACGGTTTAGTAACAATTAGCCAATTTCTTAGGGAACCTTCACTTGTCGAAGATGCAACGAAGATTGCCAATCTCATTACCCCCGAATTGATTGCGGCTGACCAGCAATTTGATATTATTTATGGGGCATCTGGGGCAATTTTAGGGTTGTTGTCGCTCTATCACCACACTCAAGAGCTAAAGATTTTAGAACGGGCTATTAACTGCGGTCAACATTTATTAAACTATCAAGTTCAGGTGAGTGGAATACCCCAGGCTTGGAATATTTTACAGCCAGGGCAACATCTGGGTTTCCTTCATGGTGCAGGGGGAATTGCTTATGCTCTACTCAGGCTTTATGAAGTCACCGCAGATTCAGCCTATTTAACAGCAGCAAAGGCAGCAATGACTTATGAGTGGAGTGTCTTTCTACAACAAACAAAAGAAAATATTCAAGCTAGTGGGTTTGATATTGTAGAAGAAATTCTTTTAGGGCGTTTAGCTAGTTTATTTATTTTAAATACAAATGACGTTGATCAAGAATTAGAAATAGTTTTAAGAGGGGCACTCAGAAATGATTTGATTAATGTAGATTCTATTGAGTACGGTAATTTTTTGGGCAATATAGAGATACTGTTATTAGCTGCACAAAAAAATGACCGCCCAGAGTTACGAGAAAAGGCACTTATCAAAGCTTCTTCTGTAGTAAATCGCGGTCAAGTTGCAGGCGGTTATCAGTTTTTGACATTGCCAAGTTCTGTGTTTAACCCTGGCTTATTTCAGGGAACTGTGGGGATAGGTTATGAATTATTGCGGTTGGTTGAAGATTTACTTCCTTCAGTATTATCCTTTTGTATCATTCCTGCTCAATTCTATGAGTGACAGATACTTTTGGAGCATTAGCTTTAGTAATGCCAACGGTTTGAATTCTTCCGATCCTAGCTGCTATTGAGTAATCGCTATTAAACAAATGCTGAACACTCCAAAAGTAACGAGGGCTAAATCCATGATTTTTATGTTTGTTTCCAAAAGTTTTTAATTTACTGCCTGTAGGTCAACTTACCGGTCTTAAGGTCTATTGTAAAGCCATTATGTGCCTGTTTTACCAATACGCCAGTTCGGTCTCTAATTTGCTGCCATATTTCTGCGGCTATTACATTCCTATCATTACCTTGAGGGTTACAATCAAGCAAACGTCTTTCCTCAAATTTTTTACAAATGTAGTCAATTTGTTTCCATCCGTCAGGTTCTCTATCCATAAACGCTAGAAAAGAAGCATAATCTATTATTTTATCGTTTCCGTAATAAATATCTGAACACCCTTTCTTAACGTCCCCGTTGGGCAGTATACAGCTCGTGACCACCTGACCTTGTACTAATTCTAACTCCTCATCACTCAATTCCAAATCTACATCCTCATCTAAAACTTGTGTTCCATACATTTGCTGCAATAAATGATTGGGTGTAACTCCATCAACATTAGACATGGTAACTGATCTCACCTCGTTAATGGATGGGGAAATGGGGAGATGGGGAGGTAGAGAGGCGGGGACAGAGATAAAGATATTTAGCATGATTTTCTCTCCTTGATATTAAGATCTATCTGCAAAGTTAATTTCCGACAGTAAAACCACCATACAGACATATACCCAAGAAACATACTAACCAATGGGTTAGTTTTTTACCTAGCCAAAAGTACAGGTGCAACGGCCACAGGAGTTGTCATTCCTTCGTAGGCGGGAACCCGTATCCTAAAAGTTATGGCGACTGGTATAAATATTTAAACCGACACTCTTAGCATATTAGGTTAATTCTCACCTAACCAAGCAGTAATATTTATGATGTTTGGCTGAAGTTTTGCGCTCACAGAAGCAAACCCTTCGGCTTTCTTTGCATAGTCAAAAGCTCGGTCTAATGCCTTACCCACCTCGTTTTTATCTGGTTTTGGCTTATTTAGCTCCTCCTGAGCATCTTCAAAGGCGTTATTAATTTTACGACGATCTGAGGTTTCTAACTTCGCTAGGATTTCACGTAAAGCATCGAGTTCTGCTTGTATGTTGACACTTGCAGATGCTGGTAAGAGACCGTCGTACCATTGCTTATTGCTTTCATTATCAGATGGATTGGTTTTAAGGTACTCGTGCATAAAATTGCGTCCTTCGTTGAGTAAATACTCAAAATCCCATCTCCACAGTTTCACTGTTTTGTCACCACTGCCAGAAGCCAATATCTTGCCATCGGGGCTGAAGCTGAGGCCGTGAACCAGATTTGTATGTCCAGTGAGGGTTTGAATTTCTTGACCTGTAGAGGTATCCCACAGTTTCACCGTCTTGTCAGAACTAGCAGAAGCCAGCACTTTACCATCGGGGCTGAAGCTGACGCTGTAAACCCCTTCTGTATGTCCAGTCAGAGTTTGAATTTCTTGACCTGTGGAGATATCCCACAGTTTCACCGTCTTGTCAAAACTAGCAGAAGCTAGCATCTTGCCATCGGGACTGAAGCTGAGGCCCCCAACCCAATTTGTATGACCAGTGAGGGTTTGAATTTCTTGACCTGTAGAGGTATCCCACAGTTTCACCGTCTTGTCAAAACCAGCAGAAGCCAGCACTTTACCATCGGGACTGAAGCTTACCCCCCAAACGGTATTTCCATTATGCCCAGTTAGTGTTTTGATTTCTTGACCTGTGGAGATATCCCACAGTTTCACCGTCTTGTCAGAACTAGCAGAAGCCAGCACTTTACCATCGGGGTTGAAGCTCACCCCTCTAACCCAGTGTGTATGCCCAGTTAGTGTTTTGATTTCTTGACCTGTGGAGATATCCCACAGTTTCACCGTGTTGTCACCACTTGAAGAAGCCAGGATTTTACCATCAGGACTGAAGCTCACTCCCGAAACCCAGTCTGTATGCCCAGTTAGTGTTTTGATTTCTTGACCTGTGGAGGTATCCCACAGTTTTACCGTGTTGTCATCACTTGAAGAAGCCAGGATTTTACCATCAGGACTGAAGCGAACCCCATTAACCGCTTCTGTATGACTATTCAGGGTTTGAATTTCTTGACCTGTGGAGGTATCCCACAGTTTTACCGTGTTGTCAGCACTTGCTGAAGCCAGCATCTTGCCATCGGGACTGAAGCTGACCCCATTAACCTTGTTTGTATGCCCAGTTAGTATTTTGATTTCTTTCCAGGTGGAGGTATCCCACAGTTTTACCGTGTTGTCAGCACTTGCTGAAGCCAGCATCTTGCCATCGGGACTGAAGCTGACCCCATTAACCTTGTTTGTATGCCCAGTTAGTATTTTGATTTCTTTCCAGGTGGAGGTATCCCACAGTTTTACCGTGTTGTCAGCACTTGCTGAAGCCAGCATCTTGCCATCGGGGCTGAAGCTGACCCCATTAACCAAATCACTATGCCCAGTTGGGATTTGAATTTCTTTCCAGGTGGAGGTATCCCACAGTTTTACGCTGTCAGCACTTGCTGAAGTCAGCATCTTGCCATCGGGACTGAAGCTGACCGACGTAACCCCTTGTGTATAGCTACTCAGAGTTTGAATTTCTTTCCAGGTGGAGGTATCCCACAGTTTTACCGTGTTGTCATCACTCGCAGAAGCTAACACCTTACCATCGGGGCTGAAGCTGACCCTATTAACCTTGTTTATATGTCCAGTTAGGGTTTGAATTTCTTTCCAGGTGGAGGTATCCCACAGTTTCACCGTGTTGTCATCACTCGCAGAAGCTAACACCTTACCATCGGGGCTGAAGCTGACCCTATTAACCTTGTTTATATGTCCAGTTAGGGTTTGAATTTCTTTCCAGGTGGAGGTATCCCACAGTTTCACCGTGTTGTCATCACTCGCAGAAGCTAACACCTTACCATCGGGGCTAAAGCTCACTCCATTCACTGACTTTGCGTGTCCTCCCAAAGTGTTGGGTGCGACAACATTGTGAATTGTGTTTAATAACGCCAGTTCTACCTGGGTGCGGGTATTTGCATCTACAATTGCACCTGCCGAGAGTAAATCAAGCATTTTTTCGGCAGCCATTACACTCGATTTGACTGCTTTCCGTCCATCTAAATACAAAAATCCTGCAGAAACTTGAGCTAGGGTATTAATTTGATTGATTTCCTCACTCCATCTTCTGTGTTCTTGCTCCTTTTGTTCGAGATCGCGCAGCCCTACACTAGCTTCAATATATTGTTGCTCCTCTTCGCACAGATCCTCTCGGCGTTGTTTCAGCTTTTCTTCCGCCTCCACCAACGCTACACCCCGCAACAATGCCCCTTCATCTCGTTGCGTCTTTTTCCATTGCTCGATTCGTATCCGCAACCCCTCTTGCCAAGCCCGAAAACTACGGTCTGTTTCCATCCATTCTCGTAATTGACTCCAATTGCGAATCAACGCTTCATGGACAACCTCCGCTGTTTCTTGATTCCCAGTAGGATTACTCGTCACTACTAATCGTGCATCCGCTAATTGTTTTACCAATCCCCAACTGGCTTCACCCAATTCGGCTTTCGTTGCCAATCGTCGCGTATCTTCCGTTCCTTCCCCTGGACGCACTAACTGGATAAAGATTCGCCGTACTTTTTTCTTCTGATCATCTGTCAAGCTGCGATATTTTTCATTAGCATGGCGAGCTAGGGCACCTTTCACCTCGCCAATTTCTTCATAAGCTGCATGGGTTAACTGTTTTCCCTTTCGCCATTTCCACAATTCTGTTAATGCAAACTCCAACAAAGGTAAATTACCTGGTTCTGACTCTACATCATACAAAATGCGTTTTACCAGTCCGTCTTGAAACGTTACCCCTAACTTCTCACTAGGCTTAACAATCACCTGCTCCAGTTCTTCATAATTCATTGACCGAATCAGCTTGATATCAGTTTTCAATAGATCTCCAAAACGAGGATATAACAGCGCATTTCCCAAGAAATCTGCCCGCATTGTTGCAACGAGTACACGCTTGTAGTGTGATTGAGAAGGGCAAGATGGAAAGCTATCTAATAAGGTATCCAAGAAACGACGGCGAATTTTCTCATCCGTGCATAGAGTGTAAATTTCTTCAAATTGATCGGCAATTAGCAACACCCGATCCGTGGGATGATTTTGGTAAATCTGGGCAAATACATCAGCTAGAGGAATTTCACCCTCAATAAGAGCTTTTGACAATTTACGAGCTTGGATTATCTTATCAGTATGATCTAGATCTGGAGTATAAAGGGGAACTAGCGCCAAAGCCAGAGCCTGGAAAGGCTCTGAATCGGGACGGAAATGAGTAAATAGCCAGTGACCTTGATTTTGAAGTTTAGGCACTAATCCCGCCAGAACAACCGAAGATTTGCCACTTCCAGAAGCGCCCAAAACTGGTAGAAAATTACAGGTTTTGGTCGCCGCAAAAAGTTCTTCTACAAATTCCTCACGTCCAAAGAAAAACTCCGCATCATTAGGACTAAAGTGAAACAAACCGCGATAAGGGCAAGGGAGATTGTCACTATCCGAGTTCCTAGAATCAGCACGTACTAATTTTGCTTCTTCTTGATAGTAGTTGTAGTTGGTAATGGTGATAGTTGCATTGCCAGTCGCTGAGGTAGCAGCGTATTCCGCCTCTGTAACACGCTGGTTGATATCACTTGGCTCAGACATAACAACAACCCTAATTAATTAAAGTCCTGTGTCAATTATCCTTAGATGTGCCATGCTCAGTGATGCTGCTGATATTTGCATTCCCAGAACCAGAGGTAACAGCATATTTTACATGACTGAGAGTTTGGGTAATAATCGGCTGTCCACCAGGCTGTTCTTTGACTTGATTGAGCAATTCTTCAGCTAACTTAATAATTTCGTCATTTTTTTCAAGTTTATCAAACCCTGCTTCTAATAACTCATCTTCCAAAAGAGCTTGCGTCTTTTCAGGTTTTTGTTCATATTTATCCAAAATTGTTGATGAATCTGTTTTTCCTTGCTCTGCAAACTTCTTTTTAATCAATGTTTTCAAAGCCTGATAGGCATCTTTAACGGCTGTTCCGGCAGTATCTTTAGCAGCAGCAAGCGCACCAGCACCTAAAGCAGTAATAACCAGGTAAATAGCGTCCATTAAAAAAGTCTCCTTGGGTTTTTGTGATTTATCTATGTTTATTCTGGTTTTAATAACTGGAATCTCAGCTTGGGAAAGGTTTTCTAATTTAATCGCCACTAAACCTTCCTGAAAGGCTCTTTGAAATACATCTTGAATATTTGAAGTGGCGTAACCCAATCCATCATAAAAACCTTGAGCGAACTGGATTGCCGATTTATCCTGAATCTGCTGGTTCATGCCAATGGCATAATTAATATATTTACTAATTGCTTCAGCAGATTTGACAGAGTGACAAGCATTTAAGAGCACACAGTTTACATAATCTGCGTGTAACTCAAACAGCGATGCTAGTCCTTCTGGTGGCACAACTTTGTTCTGTCCCCCATCATCTTCTAACACCAAACTTCCATCTTCTAAACCGTGTCCGCAGAAATGGACAATTTGGGGTTGTTTTTCGGCGATCGCCCTGCGAATATCCTGGGGTCTAACAGCAGTCCTAATATCAACATCAAACATATCCCGCCTTACAGCACGTCGGATACCTTCTTCAACTTCCCTAATTTCCTTATCCAAGCGCAAACCGTGGGGAATTGCTGCCAGAATCAATATTTTTTGTGGCTGAGTAGCTTGTCTCTTAACCATCTCCCACCTTTGATAAATATATTAAACCCTACCAGATTTGCACCAGATTGGCAAGGGGTAAATGCTACTTCAAAACTAAATTTAATAATTATGGAAAATTTTTCTCAGTTCCTGCTATGGTGACAGACCACTGCTGGGTAAGGGACTTCCAAGCAATAAATTAATCAACACAATACCTACCCTTTCACCAAATAATCTGCCTAAATAGTTCCTAAACTCCCGTTTTTGGGTCTGATTACCAAAGATATCGTCAAATCTTTGACACCATCGATCAAAGCAGGGGTGGCATGGCAGCAGGCGTAGTCTCTTTCATGGCTCATTCTTTGAACGTTATCTGCTTGCTCTGCAAGCATTATAATTGGAGTTTAGACTAAAAACAGTCATCCATAGTCTAATACAGTTCATTTAAGGTTGTTTTGTCATTGCGAGTTCCCGAACGAAGTAATCGCAGTGTCTATT
>NZ_JAUBQH010000154.1:0-1702 GCF_036701145.1 Microcoleus sp. Pol17C6 | reverse complement strand
AAGGTTTCATCCTATTTTACCTTTTTTGGTCTACCCCCTTGACAATTTGCACTTTTTCTTAACTTGTCACAAATGACCTACGTCAAAGAATCTTCCGTGCCAGAAAACTTGGGCAGTTTAAGCAACTTCGTAGGTTGCAAAAGCTGTTAATCAAAAGCCACGCCAACCTATTGCTCAGTGTCAGACAAATCACACAAGTCAATGACGGAAAGCATACAGCAGGGGTAGATAAGGAGGTTTTAAATACCCCCAGCCAGCGCGTGAAACTTGTCAACGAGTGGAAAATGCCTCAAGCAAAACCCACACGGAGGGTGTACATACCCAAAGCTAATGGCAAGAAACGTCCTCTCGGAATCCCGACCGTGAGAGATAGAGTCGCACAAGCAATAGTTAAAAACTCACTAGAACCCGAATGGGAAGCAGTGTTTGAAGAACATTCCTATGGATTCAGACCTGGTAGAAGTTGCCACGATGCCATCGACCAGTGCTTCAAAAAGTGGGTACACGGGCATACCTGGGTTCTAGACGCTGATATCAAAGGCTTTTTCGACAACATTGCCCATCAATCCATTCTGTCCATGATAGAAACCTTTCCAAAAAGAGAAACTATCAAAGAATGGTTAAAAGCAGGGTTTACCGATAGTGGTGTCCATAACCCTACCGAGACAGGCACTCCTCAAGGTGGTGTGATAAGTCCGTTATTAGCCAATATCGGATTGCACGGGTTAGAACAATTCATTAAGCAATTCAACCCAAAGCTAGGCATCATCAGATATGCAGATGATTTCATCGTCACTGCAAAGGATAAACAATCCTTGGAACAAGTGCTTACCCCGATCAAGCAATGGTTATCCTCAAGAGGTCTAGAAATCAGCATTGAGAAGACATCATTGGTTCATATTGATGACGGATTTAACTTCTTGGGGTTCAATCTACGCCAATACAAAGGCAAATTATTAATAAAACCCCAGAAAGAAAAGGTACTAGCTTTCTGTAAAAAGGTAAAGGCAACTTTATCTAATATGAAAGCTCATACTCAAGAAGACGTTATCAAGGAGTTGAATCCGCTTCTCAGGGGTTTTGCTAACTACTACAGAGGAGCGGTTAGCAAAGAAACCTTCTCATACATAGAAAACCGTGTATGGCACTACCTCTGGTGTTGGGCTTCGCGTCGGCATCCCAACAAATCAGCAAAATGGGTTCAGAAGCGTTATTACGCAAGCTACCGAGGGAGAAATGGGACTTTCATGTGCAAAGGGACTGGTAGAAAGGGTAAGGAGAAATCCTATATCTTTTATAACATCAGTAGCACACCCATAGTCAGGCATATCAAAGTCAAAGGAAATTCCAGCCCTGATGACCCCTCACTCCGAGAATACTGGCAAAAACGAGCCACTGACTACGGGAAGAAATATTGGGCAAAAGGCAGTAAATATGAAGCCATAGCCAAACTCCAAAATTGGAGATGTCCTGTATGTGGTGACAGCCTCTTTAACGGAGAATCAATAGAAACCCATCACATAATACCTGTGGCTGAAGGTGGAACTGACGACTCAGAAAACCTAAAGCACTTACACAAAGCGTGCCATAAACAGGTACACAGTAAGACCAAGTTCACTGGCTTGAACCCACATTCCGCAGATGTGTGTGGAATTTTTTTATCAGTTGTAAAAAGTTGGAGTCAAAAAGTTTTTCCGTTTAA
>NZ_JAUBQH010000153.1:0-1709 GCF_036701145.1 Microcoleus sp. Pol17C6 | reverse complement strand
GGGAAAAAATGCCACCGCGCTGCTTAGTCTTCATAGACTCAGGCGTAAAAGATTACGAGTCAATAACAGCGGGAGTGCTGCCGGGACAGCAGGTAGTAATACTCGATAGCACCAAAAACGGCATCGAACAAATCAGCTCTGAAATTGAAAAATATGCCTCTACTAACGGGGCAATAGACTCGGTTCACATTATTTCTCACGGCAGTTCAGGCAGCCTACAACTCGGCAAGACCGCTCTGGGTTCAGATAACATAGAGCAATACAAAAGCCAGTTGGAAAAATGGCAAACTTCACTAGCCCCACAAGCAGATATCATGCTGTACGGCTGCGATGTAGCAGGCGGTACAGGTGCTAATTTCGTCGCTCGATTCAGTCAATTAACCGGGGCTGACGTTGCCGCTTCCACCAACACAACCGGCCGTGGCGGCGACTGGAATTTAGAATTTGCTAGGGGTCAAATTGATTCTCCCTTAGCCTTGAATGCCGATGCGATGGCAAGTTACCGAGGTAATTTAGCTACGCTCGTAGTAGCCAATAATAGCGATAGCGGGCCCGGTTCATTAAGAGCTGCGATCGCCAGCGCTGTTGCCGGCGATATAATTACCTTCGCTCCAGGTTTAGCCAGCCAAACCATTACCCTCACCAGCGGTCAACTCGATATTCCCGTCGGCAAAAACATCACCATTGACGGCGCCGCCGCACCCGGTTTAACCATCAGTGGCAACAACACATCCCGCGCCTTTTTTGTCAACGCCAACGTTGCCACTGCTACCAATTTTGTGGTCAAAAACCTGATTATTACTAACGGCAAAACAACCGATCGAGGTGGCGCGATCGGCACAACCGACGAAGTAAACCTCACAGTAGACAATGTTCAGTTCAACAACAACGTCGCCGATAAAGGCGGTGGCGCAATTTTTGGTAATTTCAACAATACCCTGACTGTTACCAACAGCAAATTCAACGGCAACGTCGCCACCGCCGCTAACGATGAACGTGGTGCAGGTGCGATCGGCTTTTTGAGTTTCAAAACTATTACAGTCACCAACAGCGACTTCACCAACAACAAAGGAATTAACGGCGGGGCGATTAACAGCCTTCAAGGTAAGCTGACAATTGACAACTCCCGATTCATCGGCAACGACACCACAGCAGCCACTTTCGCCACAGGGAAGTCCAATGATTTCTTAAGAGGTTTCGGCGGCGCACTATATACCGATCGAGCCAGCAATCCCAGCGAAGCTTCCGGCACAATTAAGATCACCAAAAGTGTATTTCAAGACAACAAAGGGCGAGGCGAAGGCGGAGCAGCTTATCTGTTTACCGGCACCCAAGACAGCGTAAGTATTGCAGACAGCACCTTCCAAAACAACGAAATTCTGTCGCTTCCCGGTGGCAACGACGGAGTTGGAGGCGGGTTGGTAAACTTGAGCAACGGCCTCAACAAAGGACTTACGGTCTCCAACACCACCTTTGCTGGTAACAAAGCCCCCGGTCAAGGTGGCGCCATGTGGATCATGGATGCGCCTACCACGATTACTAACAGCACCTTTTCTGGCAACCAAGTTAGTGGGACTACCGATTTTTACGGCAATGTCGGTGGTGCAATGGCTCTTTATGCCCCCACAACGATCGTCAACACCACCATTGCCGATAATTCCGCCCGTTGGGTGGGCGGAGGCATCTCGGCGGCGTCGGGAAAGCCTGTC